>JALEXT010000061.1 GCA_022779845.1 Succinatimonas sp. | reverse complement strand
GCAGAAGATCATACCCGTTCGACTGAAGGGTATCTCTACCACTATCGTCACTCCGTTGCTTCAGCAAGCTTGGGAGCTATTATCAAAACTCGTGACTGATTGAGTATTGTCAGACTGTTAATCACCTGACATCAAAGTTGATTTAAAATGACCGTAGTTTTTACGGTCATTTTTTTTATGAATATCATTAACGAACTGTCTCCCTTGTCCTTAATACTTTTAGCGCTGTTGCTGTTGCTCTCCGCAGTTTTTTTCTTAACCTCCGTAACTCAGGTAAAAAAAACACTTAAATCAAACGAAGAAAAAGCAGTAGTATTTTCAGAAAATACAGGACTTAAAGAAGCCTTAATGCAGGAACAGCAGCGCCTGCATCAAACAGAAAACGAATTAAATGATCTAAGAGATCAGCATCTTAAAGTACGCGAACGTCTGGCAGCATCTGAAGGAGATCATGACAGGCTTACCAACGAAAATCTCTCTTTAGATCATGATAATAATACTCTCAGGGAACAACTTTCCCAAAGCAGAGAAGATCTCGCGCGCATGGAACGCGAACTGCAAAACGTCAAAGATCTGCGCGAACATGATAATAACAATGCCAAAAAACGTGAACAGGAACTAAGAGAAGGATTTGAAGGAAAAATAGCTGCCCTTAAAGAAAGTTTCTCCATCCAACAAAAGGAACTTGAATCAAGACTCACCTCTTTAGGTGAAAAAATGATTAAAGAACGGGCAGAAGATCTGCGCAAAACATCAGGATTGCAACTTGCCAATACCGTCACTCCGCTTAAAGAAGAACTTCAGCACTTTAGAGAACTTATGGATCGCGCCCGTCGTGACAGTTTTGAGCAGTCGGGAAAACTTACTGCTGAGTTAAAACATATGCAGGAAGCGCAGCAAACTTTATCAAAACAAGCCCTTGATCTTACCGAAGCTTTAAAATCAGGCGGCAAAAGTCAGGGCATGTGGGGAGAATTGCAGCTTGAGCGCGTTTTGGACAGTTCCGGATTATCTAAGGGCATAGAATACGAACGTGAAGTAGCAGGAGATCGAGCACTTGGGGAAAACGGTCGTCCCGATGCCGTGATCAGACTGCCTGAAAATCACTGTATCATCATCGATGCAAAATGCTCACTCACTGCTTTCTCAGAATATTGCAGCGCCGATACCGAAAGCGAAAAAAATCGTGCTTTAACAGCACATTTATCATCTGTAAAAGGACATATAGACGGTCTTTCAAAGCGTGCTTATCAAAATTATCGGTCGTTCAACAGTCCGTCGTTCGTATTTATGTTTGTACCGCTTGACGGAGCTTTACAAGCTGCGTTTAAAGCAGATCACGGTATATATTCGTATGCAGAGGAGAAAAATATTTATCTTGTTTCACCCTCGACCCTTATTCCCTCGCTGCGAGTGGTATCCGGTTTATGGGTTTTGGCAAGACAAAATGATCATATACGTGATCTGGCTGCAGAAGCCCAGAAAATAGCTGACAAATTCCAATTAGTGCGCGATGCTTTTAGCGATGTTATCAAAAAGAAAGAAAGTTTTGAATCGAGCCTTGAAGTATTCGGCAATCGTCTGACGAACGGTCGCGGAAATTTAGGAGCCATGTTGTCACGCTTTTCCGCCAGAGCTCCTGCCGTTTTAAAAGAACTTGACGGCAGAACTCTTGAAGCAGAAACGTCTCCCGACAATGCTTTACCGCTTAATACGCAACAGGAAGATTGATAAAGTGCTTGAAGGAGATGCTAGTCTGCCAAGTTAAGTAATTACGGATTATGCGGTAAAATTCCGATCGATGAAATTTTTAACAGTACATTTAAGTCCCCTGTTTGTGGAGGTCCAATGATCTACACGCTGACTCCCAGTCCGTCACTGGATCTGGTGATGAAATTTTCTCAGGATCTGATCCCGGGAGGAGCATATCGAGCTACCGAAGAAGAGTTAAGACCAGGCGGCCGCGGCATCAATATTTCAATCATGTTGAAAAATCTCGGCATTGACTCCACGGCTTTGGGATTTGTCGCCGGTTTTTCAGGAGATGAGCTGATGCGTCTTACTTCAGAAAGCGGAATTAAAACCGGTTTTATAAGAGTAAGACGCGGACGTACGAGGATCAACCTCAAGCTCCATGATCCCAAGCAAGAAACCAAACTTAACGGCTTGGGACCAGTAGTAACCTCAAAAGATATCGAGTATTTAAAACATCGTGTAGCTTCATTAAATGACGGCGATTTTTTAGTACTTGCAGGAAACATTCCTCCCTCTTTACCTCAGGATATCTACGGTGTTTTTTGTTCTGCCGTAGCAAACAAAGATATCAAAATAGTTCTTGATGCGCCTTCACCTTTATGGGACGGTGTACTTCCTTTCAAGCCTTTTTTATTTAAAGCCAATTTGGGAGAAATAGCTGATCATTTGCAGTGTACGGTCGCGGATCTAACTCCGGAAATCATCAGGAACAAAGCTCGCCTTTTATGTAAAAGCGGAGCTAAACATGTGATCATCTCCATGGGACGCGACGGAGCTTTATATTCAGGTCAGGATGATCAGCAAATGCACATCATAGTTCCGGAGCTGCCCGATGTAGTGGATAAAACCGGAGCAGGAGATTCCATGATTGCAGGCTTTTTGTCGGATTACCTGAAAAGGCAGGATATATTAAGTGCGGTGAAAAATGCTGTCGCAGCCGGTACGGCTACGGCAGGATCTGCAGGTTTGGCCTCTGCCAGTGAAGTACAAACTCTGAGAGTAAGGATTTGATTCACCGCCTGCATTTATGTGAACGCTTGTAAAAAAGCCTTCTAATCAAGAAGGCCTTTTAACTTAAACTTTATCAAAGAATATTATTTCTTAATAGCATTCAAAGCTTCAACTAGGCGATCGATATTGCCGTGATTGATACCTGCTACACAGATACGACCTGAACCTACGATATAAATGCCGAACTCTTCTTTCAA
>JALEXT010000121.1 GCA_022779845.1 Succinatimonas sp. | reverse complement strand
ATACAGTGAAAGCCTGCGAGACTTTTTCATACCAGCCGTCACGACGCAATTCCTCCATAAAGATGGCATCGGCACGACGCAGCAGCTCAAGATAATCTTTTTTCACCTCGCCTAATACACGCACTCCGAGACCCGGTCCCGGGAAAGGATGACGCATTACCATTTCCTTGGGCAAACCAAGTTCCATACCGATGCGACGAACCTCGTCTTTAAACAGTTCGCGCAAAGGTTCAACGAGCTTGAATTTAAGATCGGCCGGCAATCCTCCGACATTGTGATGAGACTTGATCACATGAGCCTTACCGGTCTTGGCTGCGGCCGATTCGATGACATCAGGGTAAATAGTGCCCTGAGCTAAGAAATCCACACCTTTTAACTTGCGTGCTTCATCGGCAAATACATCGATAAAAGTCTTGCCTATGGCTTTACGTTTGGCCTCAGGATCACTTATTCCCTTCAATGCATCGAGGAAGCGATCTTCGGCATCGGCATAAACGAAGTTAAGATCCATGCCGGCAAACATGGCCTCTACTTGTTTACCCTCATTAAGACGCAGCAAACCGTTATCAACGAACACGCAGGTAAGCTGTCTGCCTATGGCTTTTTGCAACAGCAATGCGGTAACCGAAGAGTCAACGCCGCCTGACAATCCCAACAAAACCTTATGATCGCCGACTTCTTCACGAATACGCTTGACAGCATCTTCGATAATGGCTTTCGGAGACCACAATCCGTGCAATTTGCAAATATCCAGAGCAAAACGTCTTAAAAATTCTCCGCCCTGCTTGGTATGAGTCACCTCAGGATGGAACTGCATACCGTAAAAATTACGTTTGGCATCATAAATAATGGCATAGGGGCAGGTATCCGTAGCACCTACGGTCACAAACCCTTCAGGGATCTTGGTAACCTTATCGCCGTGGCTCATCCACACATCAAGGCTCTTCTCACCTTCATGATCGCTTAAACCGTCAAAAAGCGGGCAGGATGCCAAAAGTTTCACCGTGGCATGACCGTATTCACGTTTATCGGATCCCTGAACTTTTCCGCCCAGCTGCACCGCCATGGTCTGCAAACCGTAACAAATGCCGAGCACTGGAAGCCCTGAGTCAAATACCCACTGCGGTGCACGGGGAGAACCTTCTTTAGTTGTGGATTCCGGACCGCCGGAAAGAATGATCCCCTGAGGATTAAAAGACTTTAATTTTTCTACATCAGCGTCAAAAGGCCAGATCTCACAGTAAACGCCGATCTCACGGATACGACGGGCGATCAACTGGGTAACCTGTGATCCGAAATCAAGGATCAGCAGTTTTTCGTCATGGATATTCGATGAAGGCATTTATTCAACTCCTGAAAAGTGCCCGATCCGTCAGATAACGGATCAAAAATTCATAGGAAGAGAAACTTAAAAGGCACCGTACGGTGCCCTTTTATAGATCAATGAGTCTGATAGTTCGGGGCTTCCTTGGTGATGGTCACATCATGAACGTGTGACTCATGGAAACCTGCGCTGGTAATACGCACGAACTGAGCTTTAGTACGCAATTCATCGATGGTAGCGCAACCGGTAAGCCCCATTGCAGAACGCAAACCGCCCATCTCCTGATGGATGATATCGCGCAAAGCACCTTTATAAGCAACACGACCTTCGATACCTTCAGGTACCAGTTTATCGGCAGCATTGTCAGACTGGAAGTAACGATCGGCAGAGCCGTGAGACATGGCAGCCAAAGATCCCATACCGCGATAGGACTTAAAGGCACGTCCTTGGTAAATTTCAATTTCGCCCGGGGCTTCTTCAGTACCTGCAAACATCGAACCTACCATTACGCAGTTGGCACCTGCTGCCAAAGCTTTGGCTATGTCACCTGAATAGCGTATACCGCCGTCGGCGATCACGGTTACATCGGATCCTTTCATGGCCTCAACTGCATTGGCAACGGCAGTCATCTGAGGAACACCGCAACCGGTGACAATACGGGTGGTGCAGATGGAACCGGGGCCTATACCTACCTTTACCGCACTTACTCCTGCTTCGGCCAAGGCAACGGCGCCTGCAGCGGTAGCCACATTACCGCCGATGATGGGAAGATCAGGGTAAGTCTTGCGAGCCCACTTAATTCTGTCAAGCACACCCTGAGAGTGACCGTGAGAAGAGTCGATGAGCAATACGTCAACGCCTGCTTCAACCAATGCCTGAGCACGCTCCTCGTTATTACCGGGACCTGCGCCTATGGCTGCGCCAACGCGTAAACGCCCCAAGGCATCGCGGCAGGCATTAGGCTTGTTGGATGACTTTTGGAAGTCCTTGACAGTAATAAGTCCTTTAAGACGGAAAGCATCATCCACCACCAAAACTTTCTCGATGCGATGCTGTTGCATCAAAGCTTGCACGTGTTCGCGAGAAGAATTTTCTCTTACGGTGATCAGGCGATCTTTAGGAGTCATGCAAGCTGAAACTTTGGTCTTGCCGTCAACTACGAAACGAACATCGCGACCGGTGATGATACCCAAGAGATTATCTTTTTCGTCAATTACCGGAAAACCTGCAAAACCGTATTTAGCAGCCATAGCACGTACATCATTGATTGAAGCATCGGGATGCACGGTTACGGGACGAGTAACCATACCGCTTTCGTAACGTTTTACACGCTGCACTTCTTCAGCCTGACGTTCAATTGACATATTCTTATGAATGAAGCCTATGCCGCCTTCCTGAGCCAAAGCAATAGCGAGATTTGACTCGGTAACGGTATCCATAGCCGATGAGATCATCGGAATGTTCATGGTGATATTGGAGGTCAGCCTGGTGCGCAAATCCGCAGTATTGGGCAGGACGGTTGAGTGTGCAGGAACAAGCAGAAGATCATCGAAAGTAAGAGCTTCTTCAACAATACGCAACATATAGTCTCCGAATAAGCGAGGGGGTGAAATTTAATCGAACATTTTAACACTTTCGCCTACTTTTGCGTTGAAGATTGAGAAATTCTGTTGTGACTTACCTTCATTCATCTCCGCTTTATCTTTCTTTTTAAGGATCATTGCAACATTTTTTACGTAATCAGATCGGGAAATGATGTTCTTCCCGATCTGGTACATGTTACAAAAATATACTCTACTTGGAATTTCCTTTTTTCTTGCCCTGCGTTTCCTTCTTACGCTTGATAAATACGGTAGCCAAAGGCGGCAAGTCGAGCACTATCGAATGATACTGAGACTGCCAGGAAATATTTGAAGCCTCAATTACATCAGTGCCGGTACCGTATCCTGATCCCCAGTACTCTTTGTCATCGGTATTTAACACCACCTGATAAGTTCCCGGTTTGGGAACTCCCAAACGGTATGCTATATAAGGCACAGGTGTCATATTGGAAACAGCAATTATTTCATCATCCCCGTCAGTTCTTAACATTGCGAAAATACTGTGTTCGGCATCGTTGACATCAAGCCAGGCAAAAGCTTTAGGATCGTAATCATTGCGCCACAGGCAAGGATCGCCTGTGTAAAGCTTATTTAGATCGCGCACGAGCTTTTGAATACCCTGATGCTTCTCATAACGCAGGAGCCACCAGTCAAGTTGCGCATCGACGTTCCACTCGGATCCCTGACCGAATTCAGATCCCATAAACTGCAGTTTCTTCCCGGGATGTGCGTACTGGAATCCTAAATATGCCCTGAGATTTGCTGCCTGCTGCCATTCGTCTCCCGGCATCTTATACAACAAAGAATGCTTGCCGTGGGTAACTTCATCATGAGAAATCGACAGGATGAAATTCTCGTTATATGCGTAGATCATCGAGAATGACATCTCGCCGTGATGATATTTTCTAAAGAATGGATCGGTGCTCATGTAATCAAGGGAGTCATGCATCCATCCCATATTCCATTTAAAACCGAATCCCAAGCCGCCGGTATAAGTAGGACGGGAGACACCGGTAAAAGCAGTAGATTCCTCGGCAATGGTCATAGCCTGTGGATAGTTACGATAAACTTCTTCGTTAAACCATTTTAAGAAACTTACCGCCTCATAATTGATGTTGCCGCCGTCGACATTAGGTACCCATTCCCCTGCTTTTCTTGAATAATCCCAATAAAGCATCGACGCTACGGCATCTACACGCAAACCGTCAATATGATAGTAATCAAGCCAAATCAAGGCTGAAGCTATCAAAAAGCGTCTTACCGTATCACGACCGAAATCATAGATGAGTGAGTTCCAATCAGGATGCCAGCCTCGGCGAGGATCTTCATACTCATAAACACAGGTCCCGTCAAAACGGGCAAGACCGAAGGCGTCGGTCGGAAAATGCGCAGGAACCCAGTCTAAGATCACTCCGATGCCGTTTTGGTGCATGGTATCGACGAAATATTTAAAATCATCAGGAGTACCGTAACGACTGGTAGGAGCAAAAAGACCGGTAGGTTGATATCCCCAAGAGCCGTTGAAAGGATGTTCCATTACCGGCATAAGTTCCACATGGGTATATCCCATGTCCTTTACATATTTCGTAAGTTCCTTTGCCATTTCACGATAAGTTAAAGGCTTACCTTCATCATCGTGTTTCCACGAACCAAAATGTAATTCATAAATGGTAATAGGTCGTTTTAACTTGTCGTTTAACTGTGATTTAACCCATGCATCATCATTCCACTTGTAGGTAGTCTGATCAGTCACAATAGATGCAAACGATGGATACTGCTCATGGAAGAATCCAACAGGATCTGCTTTATGCGGCAATCGGTTACCATTTAAATCCTTAATCTCAAACTTATAACGCTCTCCTGCCTTAAGTCCTGGAACAAACAGCACCCAGTTGCCAAGAAGGGATCTGGCCATGGGATGACGACGTCCGTCCCAGAAATTAAAATCACCTATTACCGACACGCAGGTAGCTGAGGGGGCATATACTACAAATTTAACACCCTTAACTTTGACTCCGTCTTCTTCAACTTCAATAAGTTGTGCGCCCATAGTCTTATAAATATTGGCAGGCTTTTCATTCATGGTGGAAAGCCCGAAGAAAGCTTCATCACGGAACTGATATGGATCAATAACCTCTACTTCAGAATCCTGATAAGAAACATTAAATTTATAATGAAAAGGCTTTTTAACCTCGGGAAGATCTTTTTCAAAAAGCCCGTTGTCTCCCCGCGGTTCCAAAGAATATAGTTTTTTTCCGTCTTTTAAATTCAGTACATCAACGGCCTTGGCTCCCGGCAGATAGGCACGCATGAGGAAACTGCCGTCTTCACGAGGTTGCAGTCCCAAGATCTCAAAAGGTTTGCCAATTCTAGCTGCGTTTAAATCATCAATCAGCATGATGTATTCTCCTTATATTGTTTGGTACTGCGCCTAAGCTCGGCGGGCGTCATTCATAGCCTTGGTGATCCCTTTTACTTTGGGATCGTCGAAAATATCGTTAAGATCGCGTGTTAATTTACGTCTCCAGTTAGGATACTCACGCATCGTGCCCGGAACATTGACGGGTTTCTCAACTCCGATCCAATCTTCAAGTTGTGACGAACACAAAAGACAGGCCGTAGTGCAAAAATGCCTTTGCATACTCAAAGCAAGTTCCTGACTAAACGGGGTATACGCGGCCTTGCCAGTAATACTTTTATCCAAAGTACCGAAGTAACGCATGCTATCGAACATGCGCTCTTTGGCCAAAGCTCTGTCTGCCATGAGTTGCTCTTTTTCATTCTCAGAATAAATTCCCATTTTTTTCCCGTCTGTCAAATCACGGCATTCCCACCATCCCTTAAGAGTAGGCATATCATGGGTGGTTAGAGCAGCTAATGCATACTCAGGATAATCAGAGGGAGCGATAAAACCGCCGTCTCCGGCACGTTCGTATAAGAAAATTTTATAAGAAAAAGCACCGCATTCTTTTAAAGCGTCGCGCAATTCCTGCGGGATGGTTCCGAGATCTTCGGCGATGATGAGACAATGATTGCGCACGGATTCAAGCGCAACAATTCCCAAAAGATCATGCATATTTGAAGCAACGTATGCTCCGTCGGAAGCTTTTTGTCCGTCACGTACCCACCAAAGCCTGTTCAAACCTGCAGCATGATCGATGCGCAAAGCTCCGCATGAACGCATGTTGGAGCGATAAAGCCTGATCATAGGTTCATATGCACATTCTTTAAGCTTTACAGGATCCATGGGAACTAGTCCCCAAACCTGACCCTGAGGTCCCAAAGGATCCGGAGGAGCTCCTACCGACGCTTTTACCCTGTACACTTTGTGATGATCACACCACACATCGCATGATCCTGCAGAAACTCCTACGGCCAAATCGCGGTATATTCCCAAGCTCATACCGCTTTTATCAGCCTGAGCATACGCTTCTTCCAACTGCTCATTTGCCAAAAATTGCAAATAACAGTAAAAACGTACCTTGTTGCTGTGTTCGTTGCGCCAGACTTCCACAAAAGGGGAGTCGGCATGTTGCAACTCACGAGGAAAAGCCTGCCATCCTGAGGCATCAAGTCCTTTAGAAAACAATTCCTCCTGAATAGCGCCGTAGGTGGCCATATCCAAAAGTTCGGCACCGCCTTGTTCCATAAAACTTAAGAATTTGCGACCGCGAATTGAGCGGCGATCATCTACATGCATATACCTGAAGATGATCTTCAAAACCTCAAGTTTAAGTTCAATGACAGCATGCCAATCCACATATTCACGTTCACGCAAAAGTTTCAGCTCTTTTTGAAATTCAGATGAGGCCACTTTTGCACAGGCTTCCCGGCAATTTACATACTCAGGAACAGAAGGTACGCTGATATAAGCTATATTCAGCCAAAGGCGTGATGAAGGAGAATACGGGCTGCAGTTTGAAGGATCGGGAGATGCAGGATAACCTGCATGCAAAGGATTCAATCCCACGTATTGACCGCCAGATGCGGCGATTTTGACCAAAAGATCCTTTAAATCTTCAAAATCACCTATTCCCCAATTTTTCTCGGATCGCAAAGCGTAGAGCTGAACGCTTACCCCCCATTCTTTCCTTCCTTGTTGAAACTCACTCGGCATATAAGTTTGCATGGGGACTCTTATAAGCGACATGCGGCGTGAATTGAAAATACGGTATCCGTCAGTTACCACACAGCTGAAATGGTGATAGCCGTAAGGCAGAGTAACGTCTTTTGGAATAATAAAGCGTCTTACATCGTATTCAATGCCTCTAACTTCGTAAAATCTGGCAATCTCGATTTCTTCTATCGGTTCAGCACGAGTGATCCTTTCACCGTTTTCAAGTTCAAATGTCCAGGTGATCACCGCGTTTTCGCGAATATCTGCTCTGGTTCTTATATAGATGAAGGGAAAATCTTTGTCATTTAAAACCGACACACTTTCAAGCATGTTTTGACAAAGTCGTACTTTCCTCTCTTCTATTTGAGAAGCATCACTCCCGTCCAAAGCGTAGCCCATAAGTTTTAAGGTTTCAGCACGAGCTTTGGTGCTTATGATCACCTCACGGTTATTAACGTCTTTATAGGAACGTGCAATGCCTGCCTCATCTGCAAGCGCCTCGATTGCTTTTTCTTCCATGGGTATTAAGGATCTCTTAGAAAGTCAGAAGACTTCAATTCGGAATTATTTGATTCCGCTATTTTTCAATTGTCATTAAATATTATACGTAAGTATGATCACAAGACACGAGGCATGAGCCGCATTTTAAGAAACGAAATTTTCAAAGCATGTTATTTGTGAAAAAATATTTCACCTAAGCTCAGATTTCATTTAACCTACTGACTGTTTTTTAGTTCTATTCCCGCCTCCATGCGCCGTACAGTTAAGAAACCATTGCACAAAAATGCCGCCTCATCTTGACTTTTGCTCAGTCTGGAGTACATTATCAGTCGTTTTCTAACCACTGTTTCGTTTATTAAACGGGTGAATTCTTTATGATTAAAGTTGGTATTAACGGCTTTGGCCGTATTGGCCGTTTCGTTTTCCGTGCTTCCATTGCTCGTCCTGAGTTGGGCATTCAGGTTGTTGGCATCAACGATCTGCTCCCTCCTGAGTACATGAGCTACATGCTCCGCTACGACACCATGCATGGTCCTTTCCAGGGCAAGGTTGAAGTCAAGGACGGCAATCTGGTTGTTAACGGCAACACCATCCGTATCACCGCCGAGAAGGATCCTGCCAACCTGAAGTGGGGCGACATCGGTGCTGACTACGTTGTTGAGTCTACCGGTTTCTTCCTCAAGGATGAACTGGCCCGCAAGCACATCCAGGCAGGCTGCAAGCGCGTCGTTATGTCTGCTCCTTCCAAGGATTCCACCCCGATGTTCGTTGTCGGCGTGAACGACAAGACCTATGCCGGTCAGGACATCGTTTCCAACGCTTCCTGCACCACCAACTGCTTGGCTCCTTTGGCTAAGGTTATCAATGATAACTTCGGCATCAAAGAAGGCTTGATGACCACCGTTCACTCTACCACTGCTACTCAGCGTACCGTTGACGGTCCTTCAATGAAGGATTGGCGCGGCGGCCGCGGTGCAGCTGGCAACATTATCCCTTCAACCACCGGTGCTGCTAAGGCTGTCGGCAAGGTCATTCCTTCCTTGAACGGCAAACTCACCGGCATGTCAATCCGCGTTCCGACCCTCGACGTCTCCGTAGTTGACTTAACCTGCACCCTCGAGAAGCCTGCCACCTATGAAGAGATCTGCAACGCCATCAAGGCTGCTGTTGCAGGTGATATGAAGGGCGTGATGGATTACACCGACGAAGCCGTTGTATCCTCCGACATTCTGAACAACACCCACACTTCCATCTTTGACGAGAAGGCCGGTATTGCTCTGAACGATCACTTCGTCAAGCTCGTTTCTTGGTACGACAACGAGATCGGCTATTCCAACAAGGTTCTTGAGCTGATCAAGTCCATGGAAGAACAGCACCCTATCGTTAAGTAATAACGATTGAATTACTAAAAAGGGTACCTAAACGGTACCCTTTTTTATTGGTGATGCAGCAGGCTAGGATTTGAATAAAGGATCACATAAGTATTTGCCTAATCACACAAATAACATTTTAATAAACTTATAATTAAACCTATTCAGTTTAACGATAAATCATAAAAGAAAATGACTATTACGAGAAGGCAAAAAGAAAGATTTCTGCATCTGTGGCCAAAAATTTTACTACCCAAAACAAGAGAGAATTTTAGAAATAATATATATAGAATTACTGTAAAAGAACGCAAAGAGGAAATGGCCCAAAACAACATAAACTTTATTGATCCCTGGGCTTTCATTAGAGTAAAGAACGAAAGGAAAACTTTACTCGCATCATTAAACAGCATTCGTTCTATAATTCATAAAGGCGTGATAGCTTACAATTACACAGAAGATGAAATTTCAGACGGAAGCGATCGCATTGTCGAAGAATTCTGTAAAGACAATCCAGGTTTTATACCTTTCCGCTATCCATATCATGTAGAGCCAGTAAATTCACCTAAATATTTTAATAAGTCTTTACAAGAAGAAAATACTTTGGCTGGGTACTACAACGCAGTACTTTCAAAAATTCCAAAAAACGTTTGGCTTTTAAAAATAGATGTTGATCAAATTTA
This sequence comes from Succinatimonas sp., assembly GCA_022779845.1. Lineage (GTDB taxonomy): Bacteria > Pseudomonadota > Gammaproteobacteria > Enterobacterales > Succinivibrionaceae > Succinivibrio. The sequence continues at coordinate 1,147 of JALEXT010000121.1, read as the reverse complement.
TTGTCCGGAAATCCTAAAACATTCTTTTTCTCTGCCTCAAAGTCCTAAAGACATAGTGATATATTCGCGGCTTAATGTGATCAGAGTTAATAACGAAGTTAAAGTATGTTCTTATATACGACCAGGAGACCATTGGTTAGTTTACAACGACAATTTAAAGTTTATTAACGTTATAAAAAAAGAAGGAGCTTTTCTAAATAAAAAAGTCTTGGCCTTCGAACAATTAAAACTTGGTACTAAACACAATATACCTTTCTATCCGGAGTGTTCAACCCTGCATTTTCAATATGAAAAGATTGGTCGTTATTGTAAAGATAATATATCAAATCTAAAAACATTACATGATTTTTTAGACTCTGCCCCCCCCGATGAGTTTTCAGACGAACTACTTTCTTTACTTAAGTATATAAAGTTTTTTAATTAGATCTTTTCTCATTTCAAATAATACTTATGCTTAAACTATTTATAAATTTAGATCGCTCTTTACAGAGAAAAATAAAAACTGAAAATACGTTACAGAAATTGGGGTTATCGTTTGAAAGAGTAAGTGCTGTAGACGGAAAAGAACTTAGCGATGAATATATTTCTAAAATTCAGTATTCAAAGTACGATTATAACATCAGATCAAGATATACACGTCTATTAACCAAAGCTGAAATCGGATGTTTTCTAAGTCATAAGAAATGTTGGATAAAATTACTAGAAAGCCATGAAAATTTTGCGGTAATAATTGAAGATGCACTAAAAATATCTGCAAGAGCAAAAAATTACCTGAAAACAGATAAATGGATCCCTGAAGGTATTGATATCATCAGACTTAATTGTTATGAGCCTAATACAATCCATATCATTTCCAAAGATCAAATAGCTGTCAATAATAAAGACAAGCTTGTCTGCCAATTAAAACCGAAACCTTTGGGTACTCAAGGATATATTATTTCAAGAAAAGCAGCTGAAATAGCAGTTACACTGTCTGAAAAAATTCCATGTCCTGTGGATGACTTTTTATTTACTCCTCTTTTTGAAATCAGTCATCATTTTAAACCTTGGCAAATTGATCCATGTTTAGTTTGCAGAGATACTTCAATCGCTTCAGATATCGGTAATCGAAATAACAAAAACCTGTCTGAATTAAAAGCTCCGTTTT
>JALEXT010000120.1 GCA_022779845.1 Succinatimonas sp. | reverse complement strand
TTCCCAGATCTTACTCACCCGTCCGCCACTCGTCTGCAAAAGAAGCAAGCTTCTCTCCAGTTACCGTTCGACTTGCATGTATTAGGCCTGCCGCCAGCGTTCAATCTGAGCCATGATCAAACTCTTCGATAATTTGAAAAGATTTGATGTTTTTTTTTGAGTATCCTTCAAGCTAAGGTTTTTATTTCCTCAGCCCTTCTTACTCTCTTTGTTTCCCTCTCTTCGAGGGCCCACACAGATTGTCCGTACTTGTTTTTAAAGAACTTTCGCCCTCACTGCTTCGGTGAGGTGGCTGTCTTGCGACAACGAGATGGCATTATAGACATTTTTTTTGGGGTGTCAACGTTTTTTTTATTTTTTTTTCTCCCTACCTATGTCCTCCTCATCCTCTTCCACCTTATCCCCTCGCTTTTCTTTCAGCTTCCTTGCGCTTTTTGCTCTCCTATTTTTTTCTCCCTCCTACAACTCACTGCCGGCTTTGACGTAAAACAGACAATTTAAAGTTCAAAAGCCTGTAACGATTCGAATCCGAATTCATGCACCATACGTTTTCTGTCTTCAGGATGTGCCAAAACTCCGGTAAAAAAAGCTTTTGCTCCGGTAGGAACAGTTAAATATTTTTCTTCCTTTAATTCGGATAAAACCTGTCTTACCCTGCGACCAATAGCTTTACCACTGTCAATAAAAGTTATTTCAGGCAAAATTTTTTTCAAAACATCGACCACAAAAGGATAATGAGTACATCCAAGAACTATTACATCCGGTCTGTCCTTTTCGTTCATATCCAAAATCGGTTTAAGCACTTTTTCAATACCTTTCTCATCGACCTCTCCTGTTAGCAGGCGATTTTCAGCTATACTTGCCAATACAGGAGACGGCAATCCAACTATTTTGCAATCTGCAGCAAAATTTCTGATTAAATTTCGAGTGTATTGCCGATGCACTGTACCGGGAGTTGCCATAAGACCGATGATCTTCTTTTTGGACAATCTTGCAGCCGGTTTTATTGCAGGAACAACTCCTACAACCGGAATATCAAGTGCAGCACGTACCTTAGGTAACACCAAAGTACTTGCCGTATTACAAGCGATCACCACCGCACATATTCCAAAACGTTCGGTAGCTTTCTTAAGCAAAGCAGTAACTCGTTGTTCCAAAAAACGCTCTGTCTTCGTTCCGTAGGGAAAACATTCATTATCAAAAAGATAATAGCCTTCCATAGTCGGATTGGCTTCCTTAACGTCCCTATACACAGACAATCCACCTACACCCGAATCAAAAAAAAGGACCTTTTTAACCTTAGTGCAGACTGAGTTTTTCATCGCTATAATCTGTCCAAATTTTTTAACCGGAGAAAATATGCTCGAACCGTTACTTTACACAGTCGATCCAGAGAATTATCCGCTATATCTTAAAGAAAAAATCGAAAAAGCACTTAAACTCTTCGGAAAGTACGGAATTAGCCACCCTGCAGCGGAGATCCATGCCTCAGCTCCTTCGAACTTTCGCAGTCGTTGTGAATTCGGCATTTTCAAAGAAGGGAATAGTTTTTCCTATGCCATGTATAAGGGGAAAGGCGACGATCGTAAACGCATTCTGCTCAAAGAATTTCCCATGGCCACGACCGCAACCAATCGTGTCATGAAATTATTACTTGGGTTGCTTCCGCACCATGAAGAACTCTACTATAAACTCTTTAGCGTAGAATTTTTGACCTCACGCACCGAAGAGAGCGTGATTTCTCTTAATTATCACCGCAAACTTGACGAATCACTCTGGAAAGAAGCTGCTCTCAAGCTTAAAGAAGATCTTAAAAATTCAGGTGTTAAGTGTGACTTTGTGGGAAGAGCCCGCAAACAAATGATAACGGCATCTGCTAATCACATAACAGAAAGTCTTCTTACTGATGACGGCCGCGAATTTAAGCTAAAGGAAGTGATCGGAACTTTTTCCCAACCCAATGCTCAAGTTGCAGGACACATGGTATCTTTCGCCAGATCCTGTTGTTCCAATATGAAAGATCGCGATCTTATCGAGCTTTATTGCGGCAGCGGTACTTTTACCGTATGTCTGGCCGATTTGTTCAGAAAAGCATTCGCCACGGAAGTAGCCAGAGTTCCAACCCAAACAGCTCTTGAAAATTTGAAATTAAACAGGCTTTCTAACGTAAAACTTGCTAGGTTGAGTGCGGATGAAGTTGCCGAAGCATTGTCCGGTGTAAGAGAGTTTTTCAGATTAAAGGAAGCTGAAATTACATTATCTGATTATGATTTTGCAACTTTGCTCATCGATCCTCCCCGCTGCGGTCTGAACGATGAAAAAGCTCTAAGTTTTACCTCAAAATTCGACAAAGTGATTTACATTTCCTGCAACCCAGAAACGCTGTGCTCGGATCTTGGTTATCTGACTAAAACACATCGTATATCAAGATTGGCATTTTTCGACCAATTCCCTTATACACCGCATCTTGAAGGCGGAGTGTTGCTAGAAAGAATTTAACCGACAAATTTGAAAAGATCAGCCCAAAAGATCAATTAAGGCTCGCTCCCTGAAAGAAAGCGAGCCTTTTTCTCTGTTTAGAAGTCTTTAATCTTCCATATAGTGATCAGGCAAAGGGAATTTAGCAACTCCGCTCTTTACAGCAGCTTCAGCGACTGCCTTTGAGACTTTCTTCAAAAGACGAGGATCCATAGGTTTAGGGATCACATAGTCAGGGCCAAATTCGAGGTGATCAACCTCTGCAGCCTTTACCACAGCTTCAGGAACCGGTTCTTTAGCCAAATCACGCATGGCATTCATGGCAGCTTTTTCCATCTCTTCATTGATGCAAGTGGCACGTACGTCCAAAGCACCGCGGAACAGATAAGGGAAACACAACACGTTATTGATCTGATTAGGGTAATCAGAACGACCAGTTCCCATGATGATATCAGGGCGCAACTTGCTCACCACTGCAGGATCAACTTCAGGATCCGGATTCGAGCAGGCAAAAATTACAGCCTTAGGAGCCATCTCTTTTACATTTTCATCGGTAACAAGTCCGGGACCTGAAACCCCCAACATGACATCGGCATCCTTCAGAGCTTCTTCCAAAGTTCTAGGACCTGCGTCGTTAATAAAACGAGGCTTCTCACCGTTGTTGTACTGAGGTCTGTCCGATCTGATCACTCCGTGACGATCGATCATAAAGAAGTTTTCTTTTTTAGCTCCGCACTTAATAAGAAAATCAGAGCAGGCAATACCGGCAGCTCCGGCTCCTACGCATACTACCTTGCAGTCTTCTATCTTTTTGCCCTGCAATTCCACGGCATTAAGAATACCTGCAGTAGTAACGATGGCAGTACCGTGCTGATCATCGTGGAAAATAGGTACCTGACATCTCTTAATAAGTTCGCGCTCGATGATGAAACACTCAGGAGCTTTGATATCCTCAAGATTGATGCCGCCAAAAGTATCGGCTATACACTCGACGGTAGTAATGAATTCGTCAACACTCTTATTTTTAACCTCAATATCAACAGCGTTGATCCCGGCAAAACGGTTAAAAAGCAATGCTTTTCCTTCCATAACCGGTTTTGAAGCTAACGGGCCTAAATTTCCCAATCCCAAAATTGCCGTTCCGTTGGAAATAATGGCAACACTGTTGCCTTTACCGGTGTAGCGATAAGCTAATTCTGGATCACGGGCAATTTCTTTAACAGGTTCACCTACTCCGGGACTGTAAGCCAGTGTCAGATCGTCTGCAGTTTCGGCAGGCTTGGTGATTACAACTTTAATCTTCCCTGGAACGGGGAACTCATGATAAGCAAGAGCGCGGTCATGGAGTTTCTGACGATCGTGATCCACTTTTACACCTCGGTAAATAACACGCCAGTTACGGCTAAAATACATAGTTATCTTGTCAACAACTCTGAGTGTAACAGAGTTTTTAAGGCGTGGTTACAATCGCTTACGGACTTATTGAAAAACTTTGATCAAGTGATAAGTTTTTTTAAAATTTATTGAATTATCAAGAATAAAAAAAGTGGCAGAAATTCGTATTTCCACCACTTTTCCGTGCTATTTTGTGCAAATGCACTCTTTGCAGACGAATTATTTCTTCTCGCCGACCTTGAAAGCGCTGAAAGCACCGAAGCGCTTCTTGAAGGCTTCAACGCGTCCGCCGGTATCAACGATCTTCTGCTTACCAGTGTAGAAAGGGTGGCACTTGGAGCAGACGTCGATGTTAAGATCATGACCGACAGTGCTACGGATCTTAAAAGTATTACCGCAAGAGCACTTGACGTTCACTTCTTCGTACTTAGGATGGATATTCTCTTTCATTTGGACCTCTGATGTGCATCGCACTTCCGACCGCATGTGCGTCGGACACCATGCACGATATGAAAAAAAGCCGTGCTATGATAATTCAAAGAGATGACGCTTGCAAGCGCAAAAAAACATTAATCAGGCTTAAAAATCATATCTTTTAAACAAACACAAGGCATTATCAAGTGACATCTGGTCGTTCTGTTCTTATCACCGTGGCAGTAAACAGGGCGGTGACCACCGAATTTACCTATGTTCTGAACACTGACCTTGGCAACGAAATTATAGGCGCCAGAGTAAAAGTCCCTTTGGCTCACTCTGAAACTACCGGCGTGATCACTGGAATTCTGAATGAGTCAAACTGTTCGATACCGTTTGAAAAAATAAAATCAGCCAAACTTTTGGACAAAAAAGGGATCATTCCAAATGACATTGCCGCAGTGCTTAAATTTGGTTCAGACTACTACCATTACCCTTTAGGGCAGTGTTACGCAACGGCTTTGCCAAAAAAACTGCGTGACGGCGAACCTTGCGCCTATGAAAAGATTCCGGGAATAAAACTTAGCTCTGCTTTTGATACCGAAAAATTTGAAACTCTTCGTTCCGCAGGACAAAAAGAAATCATTGAAATTTTAAAAGACGGGCCTGCAAGAAGAAAGGAATTAAGAGAACGCGGTTTTTCTCCTCAACAGGAATGTTCTTTGGTAAAAAAAGGGCTGGCCGAATTTTGCGATCTCAACATACCGTCTCCGCATTGGCAACAATTACCAGAAAAATTGTTGCGACAAACACCTCCAGTTCCGAATGAAGAACAGCAACAAGCCATCGATACCGTATGCTCATGCAAAGGATCTGAAGTGTTCCTGCTTAACGGAGTTACCGGATCCGGAAAAACCGAAGTATACCTGCGCATCATTGAACACGTCTTGAGTCAAGGCAAAGCAGTATTGCTGTTAGTTCCTGAAATTGCACTGACTCCTCAGACCTTCGAACGTTTCTACCGCCGTTTCAATGTTCCGGTGTCATCGATGCACTCTCAATTGTCAGACAGAGAACGCTTAGATGCTTACATCGACATGTTGACCCAACGTTCGGCCATCTTGATAGGAACACGGACGGCTCTGTTTACCCCCATTCCGCATCTTGGACTCATAGTTCTTGACGAGGAGCATGATACTTCCTTTAAGCAAACTGACGGCTTTCGGTACCATGCCAGATCTCTTGCCATAATCCGCGCAAAAATCTGTAATTGTCCGGTGATCCTAGGATCAGCCACTCCAAGCCTTGAGAGTTTCTACAATGTTTTCCGCGGGGCCTACCGCATGCTACGTCTCACCATACGCGCAGGAGGGGCTCAACTGCCTGAAATAAATTTAATCGATCTGCGCGAAGAACCTATGAGTCCTGGACTCAAAGCCGGAGTAGGCGAAACTTTGGAAATGGAGATGGGCGAGGAGACGGTCCGCGGCAATCAGGTTTTATTGTTTTTAAATCGTCGCGGTTACTCTCATCACCTGCTGTGTCACCGATGCGGTCACGTTTTTTCTTGTCCTTCGTGTGACAATCCTCTTACCGTACACAGAGCATTGGGAAAACTCAAATGTCACATTTGCGAATACCAAGAGCGGATCCCTTTAGTATGCCCTGTCTGCGGTGAAAAGAATCTCATGGAAACAGGATTTGGTACCGAGCAAACCGAAGAATTTTTACACATGCGTTATCCCGACTTGGGAATAGAACGCATCGACCGCGATACGGTTACAACCAAAGCTCAGCTTGAAACCAGACTTGCTCGCATCAGATCCGGAGAAAGCAGCATTCTTTTGGGAACCCAAATGATCGCCAAAGGTCATGATTTTCCGACTGTGACTTTAGTTGGGATCATAGATTTAGATTCAAACCTGTTTTCCGACGATTTTCGTGCTCAGGAATATTCTGCTCAACTTTTAACTCAGGTTGCAGGGCGAGCGGGACGGGCCCAAAAACGCGGACGCGTACTCATTCAAACCCATCATCCTGACAATCTGTTGGTAAATAACTTGATAGATCCGAACATAAGTTATGAACAGGTAGCGCAATTTCTGCTTGAAACCAGACGTTCAATGAATCTGCCGCCTTACAGCTTTCAAGCTTTTCTGCTTACCAACAGCAGAGATCGTGTCAAAGCTTTTGATTTCTTAAGTGACCTATTACAAAAAGCCGAAAGCATTCTTGATAATTATCCCGCACTCGTCGTAACTCCGGTGTTGTCTGATAAAATGGAGAAACGCCAAAATCGCTATCACTTCCACGTGCTGGTAACGGCCAACGACCGTACTCAGCTGTCTGGATTCATAAAAACGGTTTTGGATTTTGCAAAAGACGAGTGTGTCAGCGGCGATGTCCGCTTTGCTGTGGAAGTCGATCCAATCATGATGTACTGAATTATTGATGACTTCTGCTTTTTTTGCGTCTGCCGAGCCATTCGAATCTCAAGTTTACAAACTAAAGCGATACAACCAATTCTAATGAAAGACTATATTCAGAACCTGCTCAAAGCTGCGGTTAAAAAGATCGACACTGCCCATGATATTCCTGCTGAAATGCTCCAAAAGATCCGTGTTGATCGCACAAAAGATCGTGCCCACGGCGACTTTGCGACCAACGCCGCAATGATGTTTGCAAAAAACTTGCATAAAAAACCCATAGACATTGCCAATGACATCATTTCGGTTCTGGGAAACGATCCTCGCATCGCTAAAGTAGAAATTGCAGGTCCTGGTTTTATCAACTTCTTCGTAAATCAGGAACATACAGCCGATTCCCTAGCCGAAATGGCCGCTGATGATCGTCTGGGCGTTCCTAAAATCCAATCTCCCAAAACCATAGTAGTCGATTACTCAGCTCCCAACGTGGCAAAAGAGATGGCCGTACATCATCTGCGTTCTACCGTAATAGGTGATGCCGTAGTAAGAGTTCTGGAATTTTTAGGAAACAAAGTGATCCGTGCCAATCATATCGGCGATTGGGGTACTCAATTCGGCATGCTGATAGCGTACCTTGAGAAGAAAGAAAATGAATCCGGACAAGGAATGGATCTGAGCGACTTTGAAGCTTTCTACCGTGAAGCCAAGGAATGCTACGATCAAGACGAAGAATTTGCCGTCAAAGCCCGCCATTACGTAGTTTTGCTCCAAGGCGGCGACGAGTACTGCCGCAAAATGTGGAAAAAACTCGTCAATATGACCATGGACCAAAATCAAAAACTTTATGATCGTTTGGACGTAACTTTAAAACCGGAAAACATTATGGGCGAAAGCCTCTACAACAACATGCTGCCCGGTATAGTCCAAGATCTCATCGATAAGGGAATTGCTGTTGAAGATCACGGTGCTATTGTCGTCTACCTGCCTCAGTTTAAAAATAAGGAAGGCGAACCACTGGGCAACATCGTACGCAAACAAGACGGCGGCTATCTATATACCACCACCGACATTGCCTGCATTAAATACCGTACCGAAACACTGCATGCAGATCGCATCATTTATTTTACCGACTCAAGACAACATCAACACCTTGAAACTGTCTGGGCTATCTGCCGCAAAGCCGGCTACTGCCCTGACTCCGTATCTTTGGAACACTGCCCTTTCGGCATGATGCTGGGTAAAGACGGCCGTCCGTTTAAAACCCGCTCAGGCGGTACTGTAAAACTGCGCGACGTTTTGGACGAAGCTGAAAATCGCGTCGAACAATTGTTGCAAAAACGCGGCAGTAATTTGGAAGGCGAAGAGCGTCGTCAAGTGGTACACAATATAGCCATCGGAGCCGTTAAGTACGCCGATCTTTCTAAAAACCGCACCACCGACTACATATTTGACTGGGATCAGATGCTCGCATTCGACGGCAATACTGCACCTTATCTGCAATACGCTTACAGCCGCATCAGAGCTATCTTCAGAAAAGCCAACGATGAACCAGGAAAAATAATTATCAAAGACGAAGCTGAAGACAAGCTTTCAGCAAAACTCCAAAGTTTTGCCGAGACCGTAAATACCGTTGGTCAGAAAGGATTACCTAACCTCCTGTGCAATTATCTCTTTGAACTGGCCGAATGCTATATGCATTTTTATGAAAAATGTCCGATTTTAAAAGAAGAAGTCGACATTGAAACCCGCAAGAGCCGTCTGGCTTTAAGTGCACTGACTGCATCAGTACTCAAACAAGGTTTGAATCTTTTGGGTATCAATGTCATGGAGCAGATGTAAGTTATGCACAAGAAGCCTGGTTCAGTTGGTATCAAACAGCAACGTCAGGAGATCCTAAAACGCGGTTTGATAGGAATAGTCTGTGTACTGGCTTTAGCTTTTGCCGTATCGTTCATTGGCGGAGGAAACGACCAACAGTCAAAAAACGATACGTCAACATCAGATGAAACTACTACGCTCGATACAGATGCTCTTTTAAACGGAGACGGCCAACAACCTGTTCAAAAAACACAACAGATCCCGACAAGCCGCAGATTCGATTATCAAGGCGGCGGAGATGCTTCTGCACCGATTGCGCCTTCACCAGCAAACTTCGCTAACGATCAGCAACCGGCTGTATCTGACGATCCGTCTTCGCAGATAACGACTTTGCCGGCAAAGGACGGAGCTCCGGTGGACGCTTTTATGGAAGAAGGCCCTGTGTATCCAAACAACGATACCGTTGAAAAAGCAGTACCTGATGTAAATCAGACAACAACGGTGCCGTCAAAACCTCAGGTACAGGATACACCTGCGGCATCTTCGCCAACTGACAGAACGCCTTCATCTGCAACAGAGCAGCAACCGACATCGACGAAAGCTACTCTTTACTGCGGCAGTTACCCGTCATCTGCAAAAGCTGAAGAACAAAAAGCGATCATGGCTTTTCAAGGATTGTCTTCAACCGTAGTACGTCACAACGATGTTTATTCGTTAAAACTTGGTCCTTATAAAAATCGTGACCGGGCCAAAGCTGTATTTAAGGATTTGGATGCTAAGGGATTGGTCACAGAATGTTCTCTTGAAAATGAGTGATCATGTAGCCATATATTTGTCATATTGTCTGTTCAAACGAATTTCCACGTACGTGAAAAAATAAGAAAGGTTTTTTAATGACAACAATCGTAACCGTACGCCGCAACGGCGTAGTAGCTATGGCTGGTGACGGTCAAGTAACCATGGGACAAAGCACCATACTAAAAAGCAATGCCATCAAAGTACGTAAAGTATTCCATGGCAAAGTGATCGCCGGCTTTGCCGGCTCTACAGCCGATGCTTTTACCTTGCTGGACCTTTTTGAAAAAAAACTTGAAGAGCATCAGGGAATTTTAGAAAGAGCTTGTATCGAATTGGCAAAACTTTGGCGCAGTGATCGCGCTCTGCGCAAATTGGAAGCAGTGATCATTGTTGCAGACAAACGAGCATCTTACATGATCACAGGTACCGGGGATGTTGTCATTATGGATGATGACATACTTGCCACTGGATCCGGCGGTAACTACGCTTTGGCCGCAGCTCGTGCTCTGGTACGCAATACCGATCTTGGAGCGGAGGACATAGTAAAACAGGCTTTGAGCATAGCCTCAGAGATCTGTGTCTTCACCGACTCCTACCAAACCATAGAAACATTAGAATCGGAACGTTGAACATGTCAGAACTTACTCCGCGCGAAATTGTTAATGAATTAAATCGCTTTATCATCGGTCAGGACGATGCAAAAAAATCGGTAGCCATCGCCTTGCGCAATCGTTGGCGTCGTATGCAGGTCAACCCGGATTTAAGGAGCGAGATCGTTCCGAAAAATATTCTGATGATAGGTCCAACCGGCGTCGGAAAAACGGAAATAGCCAGACGACTTGCAAAACTTGCAAAAGCACCTTTTATAAAAGTCGAAGCCACAAAATACACCGAAGTAGGTTATGTGGGTAAAGACGTCGAATCCATGATCCGTGATTTGGCCGATGTTGCTTTAAAAATGGTCAAGGATGACGCATTTAAAAAGAACAAAGAACGGGCTGAAGATTTAGCTGAAGAACGTATTCTCGACATATTAGTTCCCCCTAAATCTGACGAAACCGAAGAACAAAAAGCTCAGAGTGCCGCTCGCCAAATGTTTCGTAAGAAATTCCGCGAAGGGTCTTTGGACGATACTGAAATAGAAATCAATATTCAGCGTCAAAACGATGAACCACGCGACGGAGCTATCGAGTTTATCGGCGGATTCGGCTCACAGGAAATGAATGATCAGCTCGAAAATCTGTTTTCAAGCCTCAATTCCCGTAAGAACACACCAAAACGCATGAAAGTCAAAGATGCTTTCAAAGCATTAACAGACGAAGAAGCCGCAAAACTTACAAAAACATCTGATCTAAAAAGAGCTGCAGTTGAGCTTTGCGAAAATAACGGAATAGTCTTTATCGATGAAATCGATAAGATCTGTCAGGACGGAGCTCACGATTCAGGTCAGGTTTCCCGTCAGGGAGTACAACGCGATCTGTTGCCTCTTATCGAAGGTAGTAACGTACGTACCAAGATCGGCATGGTAAAAACCGATCACATACTTTTTATAGCATCAGGAGCATTCCAACTTTCAAAACCGTCAGATCTGATCCCTGAATTGCAAGGAAGACTGCCTATACGCGTCGAACTCAAAGCTTTAACTGCACGAGATTTTGAACGCATATTGACTGAGCCTCATAATTCACTGGTTCGCCAATACGAATTGCTCATGGCTTCTGACAATGTCAAATTAACTTTTGATGAAAGTGCAGTAAAACGCATTGCAGAAGATGCATACAGCGTTAATGAACGTACTGAAAATATCGGTGCCCGCAGACTGCATACCTTGATGGAAAAAATAGTAGAAGAGATCTCGTTTACAGCTCCTGAACATCCGGGTGAAGAAGTCGTGATCGATGCCAAATACGTCGACGAGCGCTTGAAAGATCTGGTTTCAAACGAAGATCTCAGCAGGTACATTCTTTAATGGAAGAACAAAAAGACAGCATGACGCCCAAGGAGCAAATGCTTATTGGGCAGCTTCAGGAGCTTCTAAGTGCTGCGGAAAAAACAGCTACGGCACTTAGAAACACACGTGAAGAGCTTGACGATCGCGAACGAGAAACTGCGGCTTTACGCCGCTCGATGATAGAACTGAAAGAAGAAAATCAGCATCTTCGCGAAGTACTTCAAACATGGCGCCAACGTTTGGATGCCGTTCTTTCACAATTGAAAGCGTTGAATTAAATTGTGCTGTCTTAAGAAGTTTCTGCTTAGCTCAAAATCTTACTTAAAGAGGCGATCCAATCTAGTTGCTTACCGTTCGCCTCTGTACCATCAAAATCATTGTACATGTTGTGATCTGATGCCTTTTATCCTTAAAGACAGCTTTGATATTTAGCATAGTGTGGCTTTAAGCAACAATACCGGAGATGTCTGATTGCTCCGGTATCAAACGATCACGTAAGGTCAGTACTGATTTTTCGTCAGACTGCACCTACCGAGTTGTCGTGATCCTTGAGCTTTTGCTTGAATTCATCAAGTTTGGGGCAATCCAATACCCAGTGCATGGCTTGCTCAAGAAAGCCGAGATCGCTTTTCTTGGCATCAAGACTTGTGGCAACCTCAGCAGGCCAGGAGCCGTAGCGCCAGGTCACGAGTTTTTTAAGATTTGAGAAGGTGGCTTTTAGCATGCCTTCCGCTTTTCCTTCCACTCAACCATCCAGGGCCTACGCATGAAATTTTAGATAGAACTGGTGCTGGGACGCATCAGTGGTTCTTTGAAAGATTAATGTAAATTGCCTTAGACAATTGCCAACATTAAGGCTTTAAAAACTCGATTAATCAGATAGTTTGTTGATATAAGGATAAAAGAATA
>JALEXT010000112.1 GCA_022779845.1 Succinatimonas sp. | reverse complement strand
AGATCCAAATGGTTGGTAGGTTCGTCTAAAAGCAAGAGTTTTGAGCGACAGATCAGAGCCTGTGCCAGATTTAACCGCATCCGCCATCCGCCTGAGAATTCTTTTACTGCTTTTTGCATTTCACTTTCTGCAAACCCAAGTCCGTGTAAAAGTTCCTCGGCTCGTGAGGAAATAGTCCATCCTCCCTTGCAACCAATCTCATCTTCAATCAGAGCTATCTTTTCACCGTCTCCTGACGCGTAAGCCTGATCGCGTTTGAAATTAAGCTCGGAAAGCTCGCGATCACCTTGTATCACATACTCTTTTGCACTTATGTCAAGTGCAGGAGTTTGTTGTGATACCTGCGCTATTACCGTATCTTTCGGAAGCGAAATTTTTCCGCTCTCCCCTAAAATAGATCCGGTTATGGCCGAAAAAAGTGAGGATTTACCGCAACCGTTGCGGCCGATAATACCGACTTTTTGTCCAGGGTAAACCGTAGCCTGAGCATGATCGAGCAACACCTGCGTTCCTCGCATCATGGTGAAATCTTGAATTGAAATCATGGAATTAGTAGCTTTGTAATAAGAATTTTGCCCTAAATTCTTTTAGGGCAAAGTTAAAGATTAGTTAAGTTTGCGGTAACTCTGGTTAAGAGTAACTCCGGTCTGAACGCGTATGATCCTTACCGTTAATACCGGAATACCTCCTGATTTGCGTACTACACTTACGGCCAGATAAGGTATCTCAAGACGGCGACACTCCCTGACCGTGCGAGGTATCAAAGTAGACGATCCCTCGTTTTGCGCCACCTTCACTTCAGAGCTTACCGGTTCGAAATTTCCGTTTTGTGCAGCCGCATCTTTAATGTATGAGCTTACATCATCTACGCAATCTTGATATTCATCAGAGACTACCGTAGGTGCGCAATAAATCTTACCGTGATCAACGCTAAGTCTTTTCAAAAGCTCTGCCGTCAATTCAGAAGCTGCCGTCTTGGCCTCATTTCCTAAGCTTGCAGAGCAGGTTTGACGACCTGAAACCGTGGCATATGTCGGCAAAGCCTTAATATCTTCAGCAGTTTCGGCATCCACCGGCGGTAACATGCCGGTACCTATTTCACCGCTTACTTCGGTATTTTTCAGCGCCTGTTCTTCATCCAATTCGGCCTGAGTCTTTGTTTTTGACGGTAAAGATACAGCAGGCGGTTCATTTTTATCCGAAGAGCTATCGTCAGTTACATAAATTTCGTTTTGCTTTGTTTCGTTTTTATGTTGCTCCAAAGTCTTATTTGACTGCGGAGCTTTTGATGCAACGGCCGGCTTTGACGGTTTTGACACCGCATTTTCTACCGGAGCATTTTGAGAATTGCCGTTTATCTCATGTTCTATGTCGGATATAGCATTACATCCCCATAAACAGGATCCGGTAAGAAAAAGTACTGAAGAAACCAAACAGCGCATGTAACGCTTTTTAGCATATTGACTCATTTTTTAACCGGAAATCCTCCCATACCAAGATTTCCGCCTGCAAGAAAATGCATATGAATATGCGGAACTTCCTGACAACCGTCCGGACCTACGTTAACTATAAGGCGATATCCTGAACGGGCTACTCCCAATTCTTCAGCAATCTTTCTTGCCACTGTAAACAAATGTCCTAAAAGAGCTTCATCACAAGGTTCGGCATCGGAAACTGTAGGGATAGGTTTGTTGGGAACGATAAGAATGTGATGCTGAGCTTTGGGGGCGATGTCTTTAAATGCGGTAACCAGATCATCTGCATAAACTTTGCTTGAAGGGATCTCACCTTTGATGATTTTGGTAAACAGTGTTTCTTCTGCCATGATCACATCTCCTAAAAATTTGTAATTGAGGTCACAATTTCTGTAACAACAGTTTAAAATTATATCCTGATTATAACACCGACTTGGGTAGAGACTTTTCCCAGAACGTAGGCTTCGATTTAGCAAAGCATGAATATTACTGCCTCTTATGAACTTACCGTAGTGATTCCGATTTTTTCACAAGAAGAAAGTTTACCGGAGTTATTTTCAGCTTTGGAAAAGTATAAAAATAAAAGTACACACAGGTTTTGCGTGCTCTTTGTTGATGATGCTTCCACTGACAAGTCTTTAACGCTAATTCGTGATCACTGTGCAAAGGTACAGGATGCGTTTTATATTTCTCTTCTGCGCCGCAACGGTATTTCCGGCGCGTTAAAAGCAGGTCTGTTACATACATTCTCAGAAAATGTCGGATATCTTGATCCTGAAATCAAACTTGATCCTTTGCAATTTGAAAAACTGTTTGCCAAACTTCCGGATGCAGGTATGGTTTGCGGAGAACGAGATTTTTCAAAAAATCGTTCTTTAAGACATTACGTTGCAAAAATTGCAAGTTTGATCCGGCGCAGTATTACTCACGACGGATTAAAGGATGCGCTTTCCCCTGTCAAACTGGCCAAAACCGAGCTTTTAAAAAAATTGCCGTGGTTTTCAGGTATGCATTATCTGATGCCTGCTCTTATGATCTTAAGCGGCAATCGGGTCAACTCGGTAATCATTGAGTCTTACGGACGCAGAACCAGTATGCGCCGGCATTCTTCTTTATGTGAACTTTTAGCTTTGTTATGCGATCTGCTGATTTTTATGTGGATGAGATGCCGCTATATCGATCCGGCGGTGGGAGAAGGGAATCTTAAACAGAAATAACATGCTATCAAATAAATTACCGCTTATCCTTTGCCTTGTTTTCTGTTCTCTGCCTGCAGTACTGATGAGGGATTTAAGTACTGTAAATGAATTAAATTACGTTGCAATTGCCGTAGCAGCACTTAAGCACGGCAATTTGTTTGTAATGGGAGGACCTGAGTTTGCTTTTCCTTATCTTCCTCCTTTGTATTTATGGCTGTGCATGCTGGCTTACAGTTTGGCAGGAGAGTATGCAGGCACGTTACTTTTGACAGTCAATGTGATCGCGATTGTCGGTATTCTTTTGATCGTGTGTCACTATTTTGCCAGATCTTTATCAAAGACGGGGCTCAATGCGGCAATGGTGGCCATACCATCTTTGCCGTTTTTAATTTCGGCTGCGTTTATCGTCAGTCCTTATCTTATCAACGCTTTTTTTATTATATTTTCCTGTGCGCTTTTGTGCAGACGCTGTTCTCTTGTATTGGGTGAGCCTGATAATTCAAAAAAAAGACGCCAGGATTTGCTGATCCCGCTGTGTATGTTATTTGCCTGTATGACATGCGGACCTTTGGGACTATGTTTAGCTCCTCTTGTTCTCTTGACAGTGCTGGTAATCAAAGGAGGACTTAGGCAGTGGACGGCAATTTTTCCTTGGTTTTTCTGGTTAGTATTGCTAGGCGGGCTGGTTACTTGGTATCTTTTAAGTTGTTTTTTTTCAGGAATAGAAAATACCAACACACTCTTTTTTGAAACTACTCTTGCTTACTTTCAAGGCGATCAGGGGCATGTACGCAGTCCTTGGTTTTATATATGGACTTATGCTTTGATTTCCCTTCCTTTGGGCATTGCGGCAACCTATGCCGGGTTCAGGATCTTTAAACACGAAGGCAGAGGATGTGAGCCTGAGTTTTTATTTTCTTTTCTCATCATCCCGATAAGCTTGATCCTGGCAAGTTCGTTTTCTGCCAAATCAGGCTATTACGTATTATGTGCTTTACCTACGCTCGGGTGTGTTTTGGGAAAATACCTGCAAGTTACCGGATCGCGCGATCGTTTTTTAAAACTACTGCTCATTTTGGGGATGTTGCCTTTTTCCGGTTTGTTTGCCGTTGCATACTTTTTAAATGAAGATTTTCCGCTGTTAAACGGTACCTACGTAGTCTGTGCTTTTTTGTTCATACTGCTATCAACCTTGTTGTCAGTGATCAGAGTGACGAATTCTTCGGCATTAAACGGAGTTGCCACCTTCGGGGGCGGGGTTATGGTTATGATCCTGACATTGGGATTTGCCGTTCCTCATTTAAATCCCTTTATTTCTCCTCTGCCCGCTGTTTACAAAGCTAGAACTTTGGCAGAAGACAGTAAAACTAGAAGGTTGTGTGTGATCGGAATACCAAAACCCTGGACTTTGCAATTGACGGCAGGAAGTTTGGAGATAATTCCTGTGGATCACGACAAGATGCAGGAAAAAAAATGTCTTAACTCCTACCGCCTGATCGGACGTTCCGCTTTGAACGAATACAAAGATCTGCAAGACTTAAAACGCAGCGAAGGAGCTTTTATTTTCGGCGAAAGCGTACTACTCGAAGCTTCCCACATAAACAGGCCGACTAAGACTTGGCGCAGGTTTTGAAAATCATTTCTCCATCGATTAGGACAACTGTTGTAATTAAACGCAACGTCTTGCAAATGGCTCGTTTTACCGATGCATTTTCACCTTAGTCTAAGGATGAATAGGGCAGGTAAAAACAAACAATAAACAGGATTTTTTAAGCAAACTTTTCCCTCTTTGCCAAAAGAGGCAAATGAATAAATTGTCCAATAATTATGAAGACTGACATACGTATCTTGAAGTGAAAGGAGACAGAATATGACGTATTTGGTGGACTCTCATTGCCATCTTGCAGATCTTAATTACGAAGAAAAAAGTGTAGAGCAGGTTCTTGCTCGAGCATACAGCTGCAAAGTTACGCATTTCATGTCCATTGCCTGTACCTTAAAAGATGCTGAAAAAAATTTTAAGCTTGCAGACAAATATTCAAATATCTATCTTGCCTGCGGGGTACATCCTTTAAATCTTGAAGATGATCCTGATTGGAAAGAAGATGATCTTGCAAAGATCTTAAGTCATGACAAAGTGTTGGCACTTGGCGAAACCGGACTTGATTACCACTATATGCCGGAAACTGCTAAATTGCAGAAAGAATCGTTTGCCCGTCAGATAGAACTGGCTGTTGCTTTGAAAAAACCGTTGGTAATACACGCAAGGGAAGCTCATGACGATACCTTAAAGCTGATGCGATCGCTAAATGCCCGCGATGCCGGCGGAGTCATTCATTGCTTTACCGATTCAGTGGAAATGGCACGAGAATGCCTGGATTTGGGTTTTTACATTTCTTTTACCGGAATAGCAACTTTCAAGGCATCGGACAATGTACGTGAAGTGTTGAAGTATGTTCCGCTTGATCGCATGATGGTAGAAACAGATTGTCCGTATTTGGCTCCGGTACCGGTCAGGGGACGTGAAAACGAGCCTGCTTTTGTTCGTTATACCCTTAATTTTATCAGCGAATTTAAAGGTGTAACTCAGTCCAAACTTGCAAGTATTACCACCAGAAACTTCGAAGATCTTTATCAAATCAAACTTCAGGATCCGCCTGTAATTAATGTCCGGCCAGATCTGGTTAAAATTGAAAAAATAGCTGTTGCATTATCAAATTAAAAAAAGAAGGAGGAAAGCATTTGATCTTTTCCTCCTTCATTATTCTCATAGTTTATTTTTAACGATAGTAACGATCATAGCGCGGGGTAGTGCGTACCAGCTGACTTAGGATAAAAACTATAGAAACAATAATTCCGCATGCAAAAATGATCATGATCCATTCAGGCATGCTAAGTCCCAACAAAGACCAGTCCAACGGACCGCAGGTATCCAGCGGTCGGAACATAAATGGCATCCATTCATCCAAAGGCAGAAATGAAGGAAAATCGGCTTTCAATCTGCAAGTGGCGCCGAATCCGGTTTTTACGGTTTCAAGATAATGTTCAATACTGACGCTAAGCCCGAAGATCGAACTTGCCAAAAAGCCTGATGCCGCCAAAAAACGCATGATTTTTACAGCCGGCATTAGCATACCCACAAGACCGCATACTCCGAAAAGAGCAACCGCAGCCCGTTCGTAAACACACTCTACGCAAGGACGAAGATTGAGCCCGTATTGGAAATACAGCGCACAACTTTCTATGCTTGCAGAGAACAAGAAAAGCAGGAACCAACAGACCCTGCCGGAAGTAAATTTCTGTATAAAACGAAGCACGCGTAACTCCAAAAGCCTCCTCCGTATTCTGGAGAAGGCTCAGTCATGTCAATGTGACGATCCTGCCGCGGCGGAAATCTCAGCGGCATGTTCCGCGACCGAGGACGGGATCCATCCCATGGACTCAAAGTAGGGAGTGAACTCCGGAATGAGATACATGGTGGCAACCAATCCGACAATGGTCAGAACGATAGTATACGGCAAAGC
>JALEXT010000106.1 GCA_022779845.1 Succinatimonas sp. | reverse complement strand
GGACTTGCCCGGCTCGCCTCCCAAGTGAATCACATTGGTGGTCAGCAAGAGGAACCCGCCGAAGATCTCCCAAGAGATCGGTAGGAATCCCCTCTCTTTAGAGAGGGGAGGATGTCAAGGTTCTTATACCACGGTAACAGCAACGCCTGTGTATTAGAACCGGGAGCAGAGGCGTGAGCCTATGCTCGCCCCTAATATAGTAACTCCAACCTTATTTTTCAAACTTTAGATCAAAACTGACTTGCATCTCTAATTGGAAATTAGTGGGGCATTTTTATGGCTAGAGGCAATGTCTAGTTTTTCATTATTAAAGATCCTGCAGCCATAAAGGTAGTATGGCTTGATTGATATTTTTATTTGGGTAGGTTAAGTTAACAAGAAGCGGCCTTCATCATTAAGACGAAAACCGCTTTTAAAAGTAATTACAGGTGCGATCAGAAGATATCTTCCGTGCTTTCTTCATCGTTTTGAGAAACCGGCGATTGCGATGAGGATTGATTATCGTCTTCACCGTTCTCCTGAGGAACAGCTTCTGAAATGGCCTGTGAACCGGTAAGACAGTAGTCGCTTATTCCTTCATTCATGCATTGACTCACTTCAGCAGGCTTTGGCAACGGATCCTGAGTTTTTCCGTTTTGAGAGCGTTTTATGAATTCTGCCCATACCGGTAGGGCTGAATAAGCACCGCCTTCAGGTCCTGCTGCAGAATGTCCTAAATCTCTGTCGGTATCAAAGCCCATCCAAGCTGTTGCCACGATATGAGAGTTAAATCCTGAGAACCAGGCATCGTGCACGTCGTTAGTGGTACCGGTTTTTCCGTGCAGATCCTTGCGTCCGGTGGTTGCCGACGCTCTGCCGCCTGTTCCCCAGTAAGGCCCGGTCATGCCTTCTCCTCCGTAGATCACCGAACGCATCATATCGGCAACGATAAAGGCATTGCCGTGCGAGAGTACCTGATCGCAAAGGGAAGGATCCTGCAGAATGTTTTCATCGTATTTAAGATCGATATCGTTGATCACTCGATCTGGTGCTGCAGGATCAGCTTTTTTCGGAGTGTTTTCGTAGACGGTCTCTCCGTTGCGACTTATCTTGGTAATAAGGTAGGGGGAGAGTTTATAACCGCCGTTGGCAAAGACTGCGTAGCCTGTAACCAACTCCAAAGGAGTTACTTCCACGGAGCCTAAGGCCATGGATTCTACTTGTTGAGATTTGGAAATTTCAAAACCGAATTTTTGAACGTGAGTTACGGCATTGGGAACACCGATTTGCCTTATAAGACGTACTGAAACTACGTTTTTGGAACGGGCCAGAGCCTCACGCAAGGTCATGATCCCGTCGTAACGGTTGGGGGTGTTTTTAGGTTCCCACCAGGTTCTGGATCCGGGGTCCCAGGTGCGCAAAGGTTCGTCCATGAACAGCGAATTTATGGATATGCCTTTGGCAACGGCTGCAGAATATAAAAAAGGTTTGAAATTAGAGCCGACCTGTCGTTTGGCCATGGTGGTGCGATCAAATTTGCTCTTTTCAAAATCATAACCGCCGACTAAGGCTTCTATGCCGCCGTCATACGGGTTTAACGCCACCAGTGACGATTCCACTTCAGGCAACTGTGTCAGAGTAAGAAGTCCTTTTTCGTCGTTATACACATAGATCACGTCCCCTGCTTGCATGATGTCCGACGGTTTTCTAGGAGCAGCTCCCTGACTGCGATCGGATCTGAACGGCGCGGCCCATTTCATGCCTTCCCATGAGAGCACGGCAGTCTTTTGATGACGTAACATCAGGGTTGCACTGCGATCTTTGTCGTTAACACTGTTTACCAGCGCAGGAACTATGAAGTGATAGCGATCATAGGAGCGTAATAATCTTTCTCTGCCGTCGTCGTTGTTAGTAAAATCCTGTATTTGAGAGGTCTTGGCGGCAACTCCGCGGTAGCCGTGACGTTTGTCATAAGCAGTTACGCCTTTGAACACGGCGTAGTGAGCGTCAAGCTGAGTTTTAGAATCGATTGAGGTATAAATTTTAAAACCGTCGGTGTAAGCCTGTTCACCGAATTTATCCAGAACAAACTGACGGGCATTCTCAGCAACGTATGGAGCGTAAGCTTCAAGCGGCGCTCCGTGCAAAAAGGTTTTATAGGGAGCAGAAGACGCTTCGTCAAATTCTGCCTTGGTAATATAACCAAGACTTAACATGCGGCCTAGTACCGTATTGCGTCTGTCACGCGAGCGCTCGGGATTTGAAATCGGGTTTAAGGTAGACGGAGCTTTCGGCAATCCTGCAATGGTAGCCATTTGCGCGAGTGTAAGATCTTTTAATTCTTTGCCGTAGTAAACCTGTGCGGCGGCTGCAACTCCGTAGGCGTTGTGTCCTAGGGCAATTTTGTTGAGATAGAGCTCAAAGATCTCGTCTTTGGTAAGTACCTGTTCAATACGCAATGAGATGAATACTTCTTTTATTTTGCGCTTTAAGGTTTTTTCTCGGGTTAAGAAAAAGTTACGGGCTACCTGTTGGGTAATGGTGGAAGCTCCCTGAGTAGCATGTCCTGAGTTGGCCACGGCCACGGCGGCTGCTCGCAATATACCTATGGGATCGACTCCGCTGTGCTCGTAAAAGCGACTGTCTTCGATAGCTAAAAATGCCTGACGCAATTTCAGCGGAATTTGATCAAGTGGCACCGGAATACGCTTGGCCTCACCGAATTCTCCTATGAGCTTGCCGTCTTTAGTAAAAACCTGCATGGGAGTTTCGAAACTTACGTTGCGTAATTCCGATACATCCGGCAAAGAACCTAAGGCACTGTAATAAAGTCCGGCTCCGGTTGCGGTGGAGATGGCACCTAAAAAAAGACCCGCCCAGATTGCGGTACGTACAATTTGCAGACGAAGAAACACTTTTCACCCAGATCAACTAATAATGCGGTATTCTAACATTTGAGCAAACGGCGCAGTATAGCCAAAAACAATGTAAAAAGACAAAAAGGATCAAAGATGAAAGGCTTAAACAAGCGGATTTTTCTCATCGGCCCCATGGGAGCGGGCAAAAGTACCGTGGGCAAAGCTTTGGCTTTGCTTTTGGAAAAGCCTTTTTTGGATCTTGATGAGGAAATAGTGCGTCAGGCAGGAATGAGCATTCCGGAAATTTTTAAACTTGAAGAAGAAAAAGGCTTCAGAGCACGCGAGACTTTTGCACTTAAAAGTTCTCTGAAGCACGAAGCCGTGATCGCCACCGGCGGCGGCATCGTGGTTACGCCTGAGAATCTTGAAATATTAAAAGAAAACGGTCTGGTGGTGTATCTGCGTGCCGATGTCGAAACTCAATATCAGCGTACCAAAAAAGATAACGGCCGTCCTATGCTGTATGCAGAGGATCGCAAAACCAGATTGCAACAGATTTTTGATTATCGTGATCCTCTTTATAAGAGTATCAGCGATATTTTGGTAGACAGCGGACGCAACGAAGTCCGAGCCTGCGTGGAACTTATTAAAAAGGAAATGTGAGAACGTTATGAGAATCATTACCGTAGGTCTTAAAGAACGCTCATATCCAATCTATATAGGTAACGAATTAAATTACGGCGAAATAGCCAGAAAAGCATTGCCTAAGACCAGGGATCTTTTAGTAGTATCAAACGATACCGTAGCTCCTTTATATATGGAGCAGCTTAAAAAAGATCTTGAAAAGCATGATTTTAAGGTACGAGAGTGTATCTTAAAAGACGGAGAGTGCTATAAGACCGTAGATTCGTGGATGCAGATAGAAACGGCATTGCTTCAGGACGGTTACGGACGTGACAGCGCCGTAGTTGCCCTAGGAGGCGGAGTGGTCGGGGATATGGCAGGCTTTGCCGCAGCCTGTTATCAGCGCGGGATCCCGTTTATTCAGATCCCGACAACCCTTTTGGCTATGGTGGATTCTTCGGTAGGTGGAAAAACTGCTATCAACCATCCTTTGGGAAAAAACATGATAGGAGCTTTTCACCAGCCAAAAGCGGTGGCTGCCGAACTTTCTGTGTTGAAAAGTCTGCCTGCACGCGAACTTTCCTGCGGTTTGGGCGAGATCATCAAAACCGGCATCATCTATGATCAGGATTTCTTCTTATATCTTGAGAAGCATGCTCATAAAGTTTACGAACTTGATTTTGACGTGATCTCCCATATAGTGCAACGTTGCTGTGAGATCAAGGCTGAAGTCGTAAGCAAAGATGAGCAGGAGCACGGACTCAGAGCCATCTTGAATTTCGGGCATACTTTCGGACATGCCGTGGAAGCTTTCTTAGGATTCGGTACCTGGCTGCACGGTGAAGGAGTAGGCTTAGGCATGGTGATAGCCTCTGCCTTGGCTAAAAAACGCGGACTGATCAGTGCTGAAGATTTTGAACGCATCCACGCTTTGATTGTGCGTTGCAGACTGCCTGATCGTATTCCTGAGAACATGCAAGCTCAGGATTTTCTGCGTCTCATGCGCCATGACAAGAAGGTAAGACAGGGCGTTATCCGTTATGTCCTGCCGGAGCGTTTGGGACAAGTCGGTTTGTACACCGATGTCAGCGATGAAGAGGTAGTCTCCTTGATAAACGATCTTAAGGGTATAAAGTGACGAAAATGTCATCGCATCCTAACACCCGCCTTAAGATCACTGATCTTCTGTGTGCGCAGTTTCGTGAAGCCGGATCTTTTGTGATCCTTTCAGGAGACAGCGGCAGCGGGCGTACCGGTGCGCTTGAGAACGTAATTGCGGAGCTTGAAGATCGCTATCAGATAATCTTTGTCCCCTGCAGCGCCGATGAATCGCTGGTTGCTTTAAGACGGATGTTTTTATCGCAGTTGCTGCCTGGAGGCAAATGGGATGCTGATTTAACTTTATGCGATACCTTAAGCAGGATCCCGGTACCGGGGCGTCGCAAAGT
>JALEXT010000095.1 GCA_022779845.1 Succinatimonas sp. | reverse complement strand
GGATACATCCTGCCTTGCTGTAATGAAGCAAAAGAGTGCTTCAAATTTTTGTTTAAAACGAAGACAAAAGGATCTGCGTTGATTATGTGAGTGAAATAGTAATCAAAGAATTGCTCGCGTACTGCTTTATTGGGACAACATAAGGTAAGTTCGTCACCGTGGCTCCAGGTAAGAAAACCAAGATAAAAAAGTAAGGACAGCAGTTCGTGGCGTCGCAACTTGTCAAGGGTATTGAGATTAAGCGTTGCCGGGAGGGTTTCCATATGTACGGGACGATCATTGATAATGTCGAAAACTACTGCTTTTACCAAGGACGGATTTTGGGCCAAAGCCATGAGACCGTCTATTTTGATTAGATCTGAGAAAACGGCTGGATCAGTCATGGTATCCGGCTCTTTTGCGTAATTGGCAAGATGTTTTAGATAGTAAAGACACATGGTCGGGTTGAATACGGCGGTGTCCGACGATCTGTTAAAACGGTAGCCGTCATAATAGATTTTCATGCGTTGTACGATTTCGTCGGCTGTTTTTCCATATTTTTCAAGATCAACCGTGTTGTAAATCAGCTCCTTAAGTTCGTTTTGTGTAAAACCGAACATGTCAAGGTAAGACTTTTCAAAAGAAATATTAGCTGCAATATTAAAACCCGAAGTGATCGAATCAAGAGAGATGGAACTTACTCCGGTAATAAAGGTTCTGTAGATAAGATCCTGCGTATGTTTTTTAATGGTTGCGTAAAAATTCTTAAGAAAGCCTTCTTTTGCGGTTATTTCTCTGAAAAGATTGAGATTGTTTGACAATATGTCATTTGCAAACTGATCGTATTCGTCGATTATGACGTATACGTCCTGCTTGCCGGTTTGAGACAACGCAAGGGACGCAAAATCATTTAAAAGTTTTGCAGGAGAGGTGTAATCGTCGTTTAGGAGTTCAGGTATTCCGTCTTTTAACGGGTATCTTCTGAAAAAGTCGGCAATACCGTTGCGTATTTCGCCTATGAAATTGTCAATAAGAGCAAGCCCTGAATCAAGCCCTGAAAAGTTAAATCTCAGTACTCTGTAGCTTCCCTGATTTAAGGTCGGATGCTCATGAATATAAGTACCTTTAAACAGCTTATCGAAATTTCCATTTCCGAAGGTATCGTAGTAATGAAACAGCATATCGGTAAACAGAGTTTTGCCAAAGCGTCTTGGCCTTACCAAAAAAGGATAAAACGAACTTTCGTTTTCCAAAATTTCGATAAATTTTGTTTTATCAACATAGGCGCAGTTTGATTGACGCAGTTGCATCCATGATGAAGTTCCGTAAGGCAGTTTTAAATATGTTTTTTTCACGATGCAAATAACCTCTGTCAAAAAAATTTAATGCTGAGGCAGTGCTGAAATTTTAAAAGACGGGAACTTTTATCACAAGTTTAAGGGAAATATTACCAAGGTTACAATTTTTTTAAGATATGAAGCAACTAAAGCGGCGCTCCGGTTTTATCCTCGACGACCGCCTTAATCCCAGCAAATGCGAGTGTTTTATATCAAAGCCTAGAAGAGACTTAAAAGAATAAGTCCCAAGATCACTCGGTAGATCACGAATAACCACATGCCTGATTTTGAAATATATTTCATAAACCAATGGATGACGGCTATGGCTATTACAAAAGACAAACTCATGCCGATGAGCATATCCGTCCAGGAAGCTCCGGCAAGCTCCGGGTGATTGAAAAGTTTTACTCCTTCAAGGCAACCTGAGGCAGCAATGATGGGAATTGAAAGGAGGAAGGAAAAACGTGCAGCGGCCTCGGGGCGCAGTCCTAAGAATAACCCGGCAGTGAGCGTGATCCCTGATCTTGATGTTCCCGGGATAAGCGCCAAAGCCTGAGCGCAACCTATGATCACTGCTTGAGAGAAGGTCATTTTGCGCAGAGAATCAGGTCTTTGCCCTTCTATATTCAAAATATTTCTCCAAACCAAATGGCGGTTTACGTACGAAGACAGTCCCAGTAACAGTCCGAACGCGATGGTTGCATAGGCGATCACCTCTATGCTGCGCATAACGCTGCTTATATATTTTTCAAAAAATATTCCGCACAAAGCAGCAGGAACAGTTGCTATCACGAGACAGAAGCCGATTTTTGCAATCGGCGACATGCGGCGTTTTACTAAAGCCTCGCAGGTAAAAGAAGTGATTTTAACCAGATCTGCCATGTAATAGCAGATCACGGCCAAAAGTGTGCCGACGTGAACTGCAACGTCAAACCCGATCCCTTGATCCGGCCAGCCTAAGAGCTTTGAGGGGAGAATAAGGTGAGCACTTGAGGAAACCGGGAGAAATTCGGTAAGTCCCTGAATTATGGCTAGTACGGTGATTTGCAGTATGGACATAAAAATAATCTTTAAAAAGTCAAAAATACGGTGAGCATTGTAACGCGCTCAGGACAACGGTGACAGAGTTAAGACCACGGATTTTACAGAGTAAAAAATATTCGCAAAGTTGCGTACGCATTTGCGTTTTTTTTTGAGCAATACCCGGGATTTTATGATTTTTTTCTGAAAAAATGTCATGATATTCTGACCAATACAGCAAGAGAACAGGATACTTTCATGTCCGAAGAAGCATTAAAGTTGCGCTATTTACGTGAACTCTCCAAAGATTTTCCCAATCGTTATGCCGTGATCACCGAGATCATCAATTTGCAGGCTATTTTGAATCTGCCCAAAGGAACCGAGCATTTCGTCTCCGATGTACACGGTGAATATGAGGCTTTCGTGCAGATAGTCAATAATTGCTCCGGGGTGATACGCGACAAAGTAAATCTCTTGTTTACCTCCATGTCACAAGCTGACAAGGATGCTCTGTGTACGCTGATTTATTATCCAAAGCAGGTGCTTGAGCGATCATTGCGGGCTATAGACGGTGACAGCGAGTGGTATCGTTCGGTTTTAAAAGATCTCATTATTCTTGCTACTTACCTCTCTTCAAAATATACGCGATCCAAAGTGCGTAAAGCCTTGCCGCATGAATTTCGCTTTGTCATCGA
This sequence comes from Succinatimonas sp., assembly GCA_022779845.1. Lineage (GTDB taxonomy): Bacteria > Pseudomonadota > Gammaproteobacteria > Enterobacterales > Succinivibrionaceae > Succinivibrio. Next base: position 4,751 of record JALEXT010000095.1, on the reverse strand, counting down.
CGAGCTCATGCATGCCAAAGAAGACGAAGTACACACCAGGGCCATTTATCACCGTAGGATCTTAGACAGCGTGATAGATACCGGAAGCGCCGGAGCTTTTATTGAGGCCTTGTGTACTTTGGTAAAGCGCCTGGCCGTGGACAGATTGCACGTGGTAGGTGATATTTTTGACAGAGGAGCAGCTCCTGATAAGGTTATCGATCTTTTGATGTCTCATCACAACATGGATATTCAATGGGGCAACCATGACGTGCTGTGGATGGGAGCTGCGTGCGGCTCGGCTGCCTGTTGTGCCGTGGCCGTCCGTAACAACGTACGCTATAAAAATTTTGAATTGTTAGAGCGCGGTTACGGGATCTCTTTGCGAAGACTGGCCATGTTTGCAGAGCGTACTTATAAGGCAGACGATGTGATCCCGGCCATGGAAAAGGCTATCAGCGTCATTGCCATCAAGTTGCAAGAGCAGATCATAAGAAGGCATCCTGAGTATGCATTAAATTGCCGTTTGCTTTTGGATAAAGTTGATCCTAAAAAAGGAATTGCCGTCATAGACGGAAAAACATGGGAGCTTAAAACTAAGGATTTTCCTACCCTTGATCCCAAACATCCCGATGCTTTAACCGAGGGAGAGCAGGAGGTGATCGACGACTTGGTTTTGTCATTTAGGGATTCCTTGAGGCTTAGACGGCATGTTGAATTTATTTATCGCCACGGATCCATGTATCGTTGCTGCAACGGCAATTTGCTTTATCACGGTTGCATTCCTTTCAAAGCAGACGGAACCTTTGAACAGATCCTGTGTAACGGTGAATACCTAAGCGGTAAGGCTTATTTGGATTACTGTGATCGCAGAGCGCGCGAGGCTTTCAGCAGCGGCAGCAGCGACAGCCTCGATTTTATGTGGTATCTGTGGTGCGGTCAAAAATCTCCGCTTTCAGGGCGTGTGGTTAAAACTTTTGAACATGCTTTCGTAAAAGACAAAGCTGCCTGCGAGGAGCCGCGCAATCCTTATTACTCACTGTATTATTCTGAGGAGATCTGCAAGCTCATCCTGCGGGAGTTCGGTCTTGTTCCGCAAAGCGGTCATATTATCAACGGACATACTCCGGTAAAGGTAAAGGAAGGGGAGAGCGCCGTACGCGGAAACGGACGACTGCTAGTCATAGACGGAGGATTTTCCAGAAGTTACCAGAGAGTTACGGGAATTGCAGGTTATACGCTCATCTATAACTCGCATAATTTAAGACTGAAAGCTCACGGACCGTTCACTTCGATAGAAGATGCCATTGAAAATCGTACCGATATCATTTCAGAAGAAATTCTGGTTGAAACTTTTGCACACCGAAGACCGGTAGCCGATACTGATGACGGAGCCTGCATACGGGCATCCATTTCCGATCTGCGCAGGTTATTGGATGCTTACATATCAGGACAAATTTCAGAGTCTGCCAGCAGGGCCAATGAAATTTAGTCGTTGTTTTTTTTGATGAGACGATGAAATAACCAAAAAGCTTTTTTTCTGCTGTTAGCTATGCTCCCCACGTTCATTCAGGGGAGCTTTTTCTTTGTGAGCGTGAGTTGAATGCAAATTTTGTTATGACTTTTTAAATACTATTTATTAAGTCGACTTTATAAATAAGTTTAATAAACATATTTTTGTCAAACCGCATTCTTATGCGATTTGTTGAATTGTTTTCGTTGTTTTAAGCGTTTTGTTGCTTAAAATGAAAATAACTTTCTTGTATAATTTCTCTGCTTATTTAAGGCATGGCGTTGGATCGGTTCAGTTCGGATCGGCGCCGATCAAGTTCCGTTCTGCAACCATCATGATCTCATGAACGTTCATGAGAAAAACATGACAGAACATTTTTACCCGGAGTAATCAGATAATGCAGACAAGAGAGCAATGGCGCGGTTTCCGCGGAACTCACTGGCTTTCCGATATCAACGTCAGAGACTTCATCCAGAACAACTACACCGCTTATGACGGGGACGAGTCCTTCCTTGAAGGTCCTACCGATGCCACCTCTAAGCTCTGGGATAAGTTGCAACAGTTGCAGAAGCAGGAACGAGCACAAGGCGGCGTACTGGATATGGAAACTGAGGTTGTTTCCACTCTTACTGCGTACGGTGCCGGTTATCTTGACAAAGATCTTGAAAAGGTTGTCGGTTTACAGACCGACAAACCGTTAAAGCGTGCTTTTATGCCTTTTGGCGGTATAAAAATGGCAGAAGAAGCCTGTCAGAACTACGGTTATACTCCCAATCCCAAATTCCACAAGATCTTTACCGAATACCATAAAACCCACAATCAGGGTGTGTTCGATGCGTATACCCCCGAAATACGCGCAGCCCGTAAAAACAAGATCATTACCGGACTTCCAGATACCTACGGACGCGGTCGTATCGTCGGTGATTATCGCCGCGTAGCTTTGTACGGCATCGATTACCTCATAGCCATGAAAAAAGCAGATCTGGCAAACTGCGGTTGCGGTGCCATGACCGACGATATCATTCGTCAGCGTGAAGAACTTGCAGATCAGATCCGTGCTTTAGGCGACATGAAGATCATGGCTCAAGCTTACGGCTTTGACATTTCAGCTCCTGCCAATAATGCTCGTGAGGCCGTACAGTGGTTGTATTTTGGCTATCTTGCAGCCATCAAGACCCAAAACGGCGCAGCCATGTCCGTAGGCCGCGTATCGACCTTCCTTGATATTTATATCGAGCGTGATCTTAAAGAAGGCACTCTTACCGAAGCAGAGGCTCAGGAACTTATCGATCAGCTGGTCATGAAATTGCGCATGGTAAAATTTGCCCGCATTCCTTCATACAACCAGCTGTTCTCAGGCGATCCGGTGTGGGCTACTTTGGAAGTAGCAGGTTTAGGACAGGACGGTCGTCACATGGTTACCAAGAACGACTTCCGTTTCCTGCACACCCTTGAGAATATGGGACCTTCTCCCGAGCCTAATCTTACCGTGTTGTATTCAAAGCGTCTTACCGATGCATTCCGTCGTTATGCCGCTCATATCAGCGTGGTTTCTTCTTCCATTCAGTACGAAAACGACGACGTGATGCGTCCTGTGTGGGGAGACGACTATTCTATCTGCTGCTGCGTGTCAGCAACTCAGACCGGTAAGGAAATGCAGTTCTTCGGAGCCCGTGCCAACCTTGCCAAGGCAATGTTGTATGCCATCAACGGCGGTATAGATGAAAAGACCTTTGCTCAGGTAGGACCGGCATTGCGTCCCATCACCTCAGAATACCTTGATTACAACGAGCTTTTGGCAAAATATGACGTGATGCTGGACTGGCTTGCAGGACTCTATGTCAATGTGCTGAATCTCATCCAGTACATGCACGATAAGTATTACTATGAAGCAGCCGAGATGGCTCTCATCGATACCGACGTGCGCCGTACCTTTGCTACCGGAATTGCCGGATTCTCCCACGTGGTGGATTCTCTGTCCGCAGTGAAATATGCCAAGGTTAAAGTGATCAGAAACGAGCAAGGCGTTGCCGTTGATTTTGAAACCGAAGGCGACTTCCCTCGTTACGGTAATGATGATGATCGTGCCGATGAAATTGCAGTCAAACTTCTGCATACTTTCTTAACCAAGATCAAAAAGCATCATACCTATCGCAATTCAGAGCCTACAACCTCCATTCTTACCATTACTTCAAACGTGGTATACGGTAAGGCTACTGGCTCTTTACCTGACGGACGCAAGGCCGGAGAACCTTTGTCTCCTGGTGCTAATCCTTCATACGGTGCCGAGCAGAACGGGCTTTTGGCTTCATTAAATTCTGTGGCCAAGCTTCCTTACGAGTATGCCTTAGACGGAATTTCCAATACTCAGACCATCTCTCCTGATGCCTTGGGACACGACGTTTCAGAGCGCGCTGCCAATTTGGTCAATGTGCTTGACGGCTATTTCAGCCAAGGAGCCCATCACCTCAATGTCAACGTGTTCGGTACTGAAAAACTTATCGATGCCATGGAGCATCCTGAAAAGCCTGAGTATGCAAATTTCACCATTCGCGTTTCAGGTTATGCGGTTAAATTTATCGATCTAACTCGTGAGCAGCAACTTGACGTGATCAAGAGAACCTGCCACAAGCAAATGTGATCTTAAAAGAGCAAGTGTAATTTAAGCCGGGGGATATAAAGTCTTCCGGCTTTCCTGTATCAAGATGAGGCAAAACATGCAGGGAAGAATTCATTCTTTTGAAACCTTCGGTTCTGTGGACGGTCCTGGGGTACGCTTTGTGATCTTTTTCCAAGGATGCAGATTGCGTTGCCGCTATTGTCATAATCCTGATTCCTGGAAAGTTGACGCGGGTGAACTTTATGAGGCATCAGATATAGTAAAAAAAGCCCTGCGATATAAAAACTATTGGGGGAATGAAGGCGGGATCACCGTCTCAGGCGGAGAGGCTTTGTTACAACTTGATTTTTTGACCGAGCTTTTCTCTTTATTTAAAGAGCAGGGGGTAAATACCTGTCTTGATACGGCAGCAGGTCCGTTTGATCCTGAAAGTGAAGAATATCTTGAGCGTTTTGACAAACTCATGCAACTTACCGATCTTGTCATGCTCGATATCAAGCATATCGATACGCACATGCATAAAAAGATCACCGGATTTAGAAATGACAATATCCTAAGCTGTGCCAGACATTTAGACGAGATCGGCAAGGATATGTGGATAAGACATGTATTGGTGCCGGGATTTACCGATGATGAGGC
>JALEXT010000054.1 GCA_022779845.1 Succinatimonas sp. | reverse complement strand
ATTCCGTAGCTGTTGCAGTTTCTTCGCTGCTTGCTGTAAAGGAGCAGACTGAAGACAGCTCTTCTTCCTATATTGCTCAGGTTCAGGATGAGATCCCTCCTGCCGACGACGACAGTTTCTATGAAAGTGATCCTACTTTGGCAGATGCTGAAGATTTTGATCCTGACGATGAGGATGAGCTGCCTCCTGTCAGGGGAGTGTTGTCAGAAGAAGAACTGATCCCTGAGGAGGCAAGCAATAACACCAAAGAAGGGATCTCGGTACTGCCCGACGGCAGAGCCGACGATGTGCCGGTAGCACAGCAGCTTGAACGTGAGCGTATAGAGCAGGCTGATAAAGACGGTAGCGGGCGGGTATTGGGACCTGATGATTTTATGGAGGAGGCATCACGCTCTGATGACTGGGCGCGTGATTTCATCGCGGCAGGTTACAGCGAAGGTGCATTGTATTCTGCCTTATGTGCAAGTGTAAGACGTGAAGATCCTGCAGTAGCCGATCGCTGGATCGTGGTGATGAGCGATAACTTCAAACTTTTTGCCATGGATCCTAACTTTACCAAGGGCATGATCGAGCGTTTTTCCGCTCAAAAGGGGCGGCATATCGAGATCTCGTTGCAGACCGTGCATGGGATCCCCAAAGGATCGGTAAAGGAGCTGGCCTCCGAGCTTTATTTAAAGGCTTGTGATGATGCCAGAGCAGAGCTTGAGCGTATGCCCTTCGTGATGCGTATAGCCAAACTTGCAGGTAGCGATTTAAGGCACTGTCCTTTAAGGTTGCTTGATCTTAAGAAAGAGAAAAAAGAAAACGGAGCATGAAGCTCCGTTCTTAAGATTTAATTCCAGGAATTGGCGTCTTCCTCACCGTCTGAGGATGCCGAATCCAGCTTCATAGCATTCCATACCCGGTTGGTAATGCGCGATACTTTGGCCGTGGTAGGTCTCATCAGATACATCTTGGACATAAGTTCGTCAGAGAGAATTATGCTCGGGTTATTGCGCAGTTCATCGTCAAAATTGGGAACAGCTTTGGTTACCGGCAAAGGATAGCGGATCTCGTTGGCAATTTCGGCTGCATGTTCAGGAGTAATAAGATAGTCAAACCATTTCATGGCATTGTCGTAGTGATCGGCTGCTACCGGAACCGTCCAGCAGTCAAACCACATGGGAGATCCTTCCTTGGGAACTACATACTCTATTTCAAAATCTTGTTTTGCCGCTTTGGCTCTGGCTCTTGATTGCAGTATGTCTCCTGAATAACCGATCACGGCGCAGATCTCCCCTGATGCCAGATCGTTTATATAACGGGATGAATGAAAATACGAAACATTACGGGCAAGATCGGTTAAAAGAGAGCAGGCTTGCTTGTAGTCACCGCTTCGCTCCGAGGTGGGATCTTTGCCTAAGTAATGCATGGCTGCGGAAATGATTTCGATGGGAGAGTCCAAAACGGCGATCCCGCATTTTTTAAGCTTGGCCGAATTGTTCTTGTCAAAGAGGAAAGACCAGGAGTCGACCTTATAGTCTTCCCCGAAGATCTCCTTAACTTTTTTGGCGTTATAACCAATGCCTACAGATATTTCCGTATAAGGATAGGCGTAATCGTTGTTAGGATCGACTTCTGCAAGCTTCTTAAGACGTACTTCGTCAAGAGAACCCCCGTGGGGGATCTTTTTATGATCGATCTTTTGCAGTGCTCCTGCTTTGGCAAGACGCGGTACGTAGTAGCTGGTAAGCATTACCGCATCAAAGCCGGAGTGCCCGGAAAGCAATCTGGCTTCTACCATTTCATTTGAGTCGAAGACTGCATAATTGGTATTTTTAAGTCCGGTTTTTTCGATGAAATCTTTAACCGTGTTTTCACCAATGTAATCGCTCCAGTTCCAGATATTCAGATCAGATGCAGCTTCGGCTGCAAAAACGCAGGAAAAGAGTGCGGTAAAAAGTCCTGTTTTTACAGTTTTTTTCATGAAAAAATCCTCGGTAAAACCTGTGATGTTGGACAGGAGAAAAGGACTTTGGGATCCTTAAAAATTTTGGCAAATTATAGGGGAAATATTTAAAACTGCGGGGAGATTTTAAAAAAAAGTATTCATTGCCTGCATTTGGGAAAAAATGTACCGTTCATGCATCGTAATGGGGAGGTTAAGCACACGAAAACGACAACACTTATTA
>JALEXT010000053.1 GCA_022779845.1 Succinatimonas sp. | reverse complement strand
GATACAAAGGTTGCCAACAACACCATGTAGAGCGTATCCAGAGTACCGTTTGCCAAAAGTTCGACAATTTTAGCCATGGCATTTGAGCATCCCATGGAAACAAGCATTTGAGACAGCATGCTTAATTCTCCTGACCTTCATAGCCTAATTTCGTAACTTTAAAGACGCGTTGTTGCAATTCGTTAACCGCAGCATCGATCTGCTCGCAACTTCCTGCAATTTCCACGACCAATATTCCCAAAGGCTCGTCCTGAATATGATTAATTGAACCGCCCAAGATGCTGATGGCAGCACGGGTTTTTAACGCCGTATCCACTATCACCGGATCATTGGCCTTGCTTCCTAAAAACAAAAGTTCAAGACAACATCTGTCGCCATCCTGATAATCCTGATGGAAACTTTTAGTCTCCAACAATTCCTGTACATCATGACGTACGGTTGCCGAAACCAGACGTTTGGTCAGATCTTTTTTAGGAGTAGAAAAAATTTCCAAAGTGGAGCCCAATTCTGCTATCACCCCTCCGTCCAAAACGGCCACGCGATCGCAACACGCTTTGATGACTTCCATCTGATGGGTGATTATGACTATGGTCAGCCCCAAACTGTCCCGCAATTCAAGCAACAGTTTCAAAATTGATCCCGTAGTTTTGGGATCAAGGGCCGATGTGGCTTCGTCACACAATAGTATCTTAGGATCAGTAGCCAAGGCTCTGGCAATCCCGACTCGCTGCTTCTGGCCTCCTGACAACTGAGACGGATATGCATCAGCTTTATCAGCAAGCCCCACCATCTTAAGGAGTTTTAATACCCGCTCTTTAACTGCTTTTTTATCAACGCCTTTTTCCATCATCAAAGGAAAAGCGACATTCTCAGCCACAGTCATTGAAGAAAGCAGGTTGAACTGTTGGAAAATCATGCCGATCTGACGTCTGACTTTACGCAACTGATGCTCAGAAAGCTTGGTCATCTCAAAGCCCTCCACCTCGCAACTTCCGGAGGTGGGGCGTTCCAACATATTGATAATACGCACCAAAGTAGACTTTCCGGCTCCTGACAGACCGATTATTCCGAAAATTTCCTTATCTCGTATTTCAAGATCTATCCCCTTTAAGGCCTGCACTTTCTGACCATGATCAAGTTCATAGATCTTTGTTATTTTTTGCAGTTTAATCATGCCTGACTTTACCCTGAAACCGCCGTATCGAGTTTGTCCTGTACGACTTCCCTATTCATACGGCAACTTAATTAACAAAATCTGTTATAGTCTAAAAAATATAAATTTATATGCCTGTATGAGCACCGACGACTATCATCAGGCATCTTTGTTTACGGTTGCGGAGTTTTTTATGAGCGACTACGTTTTAGGATCCACAAATCAAAATACTGAAAGTCAAACTCGCAGTACAGATGATCAGACGATGAAAAAAACGCTTCAAACGCCTTCGCAACTTTCAAACATCTTGACTGAATCAGAAAGTTTACACGACAACTGCGGGATCTGCGCTGATCCTGCTCAAAAAAACGAGGAAATAAATCAAAATGAGGTTGTTACAGACTCGCTGCAAACCAAACTTCAGGAAGAAAGCGATGTCACGAAACTTCCTATTGATGCATTTACAGATGAACTGAGTGCTTCCGACGGTACTGATACATTTTCAGCCACGGCATATAACGAAATTACTGAGGCTAGAAAAAAAACTGCCAACCAGCATGCCGATCAAAGACTTTTTTCACATGTGATTAAGACAAAGCAAGCTGATGAGAAAGTCTCCCCAAAAGACAGTACAAAAAAGTTTTCCCCATATAAAAAAATAAAGTTGTCTTCGCAGATCCTGCTTTTTCTAAGACAAATTCTGGCGTCTTTTTTTACCCACACTAACCTTGGGGCAATCATGCCAAAAACGGCAACTTATCTTGGCCCGTGCTATCCAAGTTCAATGCCTATTCCCTATTTCGTCGTAGGATTTATCAGCACCTTCCCTTTCTTTTACGGCCTTACTTTCATCATGCAGGTCCCTCATTTACTCTTAGGCGCCTTATCCGTCACGGTATTTTTTATGCTGAACGGGATCTGCGGTTTCCACGGGATCGCCAAAATATGTGCTTCTTTTTCAAATTCACGAACCACTCAGGATCTGCACAGCGTGATCTCCGTACTTTACGTAATTGTGCTTGTAACCTGTCTTGAAACCTTGCGAGAAGTCTGTAACCAGGATCTTTACAGACCACCGCTGTTTTTCGCTTCATGTTGTATGCTCAGTGCTTTGAGCGGATGCTCCCTTTCTTTGGGGCTTACAGCCGATCCTGTCAATTCTTTTGGATCTTTGAGTATAAAAGGATTGGCATTCTCCTCGGTGATCACGGCTACGGCGATGTACTGTACTTTTCCGCCTCTGGTCGCCACCTCGCTTATCGGTATAGCACTGCTCTTAAGACTGTTGCTTGGAATTTACATGAATCAAAAAACGTTACTGATTTCAAGATCAATAGTTTGCGCTTCACAATTGATAGTGCTTCCCGCCTTGTTAATTTACGTGATTATTGCAACTGCAAGAAATATTATTTGATTGATTTGGCAGTTAAAAATTTCATTTACGCTTCAATTTAGATCGGCATGACGTTTTTTTAGTCAAAATCTTTTCTGCTTTTGCATAAGGCAGAAAGTACGCAATGTCCGCAATCTGGCTTTTTGGCAGTACAGACAAAACGTCCGTGATAAAGCAAACGGTGATGAGCCTCGTTTTGATACTGCAACGGGATGATGTCTGCCAAAGCATGCTGCACGTCAAGAGCATTTTTACCCACACAAAGTCCGGTACGACAGCAAACTCTGAAAATATGCGTATCCACTGCTATATAAGGCTTATGGTAGATAACGTTCATGATCACGGCTGCAGTTTTTTCACCTACTCCTGACAAAGCTCTCAAGGCAGCATAATCGTCAGGTACCATGCCGTGATGCCTTTGCAGTAACTGTTCTGACATCAACTCGAGATTTTTTGATTTAACTCGCCAAAGACCTATGCTTTTTATAAAAGGAGCAATGCCTTCGGCTCCGAGTTTTACCATGGCTTTAGGATCCGGAGCTTTGGCGAATAATTGAGGCGTAGCTTGATTTACTGAAGCATCGGTAGCCTGAGCTGAAAGCATGACGGCACATAAAAGTTCATAAGCATTTTTAAAATGTAACGCCGGCTTGGGATCGGGAAATTCTTCGGTCAAAATTTCCATCATCAGCCTTATTTCATCATCAGACAAGGCCACTGAGATTTTTTTGCGGCAAGAAATTGCCATACATGCGGTATCATTAACAATCGTGCTGATGCTCATGCTCGGTAAAAATAACAATAACGATAAATAAGGTTAAAAAGCTTTTTTAACTCACCCTGAATTAATTTATACATTCATACAACAAATGCTACACTATTTTCTCCTGTTCTTCAGCGCCGTGATTGTCAACAATTTCGTGCTGGTAAAATTCTTGGGACTTTGCCCATTCATCGGAGTTTCATCCCAGTTAAAAGCTGCGACAGGTATGGGTATAGCAACCACTTTCGTGTTGCTCATGACCTCTTTATGTTGTTTTTTTATAAATACCCATGTATTGATCCCTCTGGGACTTGAAGCTCTTGATTTAGTATCAGACATTGTTGTCATTGCGATCACCGTGCAGTTGGTAGAAATTCTGTTACGTCGCATTTCGTATTCTTTATACAATGCTCTGGGTATTTACCTTCCTCTGATCACCACCAATTGCATAGTATTGGGACTGGTACTGCTCAACACCAACATGCATCACAATCTTGCCGAAACAGTAGTCTATTCTACGGGGGCAGGGTGCGGTTTTACTTTGGTATTGGTACTGTTTTCAGCCATACGAGAGCGTCTTGCCATAGCCGATGTTCCTGAACCATTCCGCGGTACTGCTGTTGCACTTATCACGGCAGGGCTCATGTCTTTAGCCTTTATGGGATTTGCCGGCTTTATAGGAAGTGCCGCATGAATCCGTTTGCCATCGACTACATAATCTGGAGTGCTCTGATCCTTTTGGGTACGGGTTTTGTACTTTCGCTGCTTTTCTACTTTGCCGGCAGTAAAACCTCAGGTGCTGAAAAAAGGATCAACAACCTTTTGCCGGGCATGAACTGCGGTCAATGCGGTTATATAGGTTGCGCTAAATATGCCGAAGCTTTGATTAAAGGAGAAGCCGCACCTAATCTTTGCCGTCCCGGCGGCCCTGATCTGGTGCAACTTCTTGCTGATGCCCTCGGGATCTCGGCACAGGAAAGCGAAGATTACGACGAGCAGCTTTTTTCACCCCGTCAGGTTGCTTACATTCACCCGCAAAGTTGCAACGGTTGCGGTAAATGCACGCGATCTTGTAAGGCGGATGCCATAACTGGAATTCCCAAACAACCCCATTTAGTGAACAGTGCTTTTTGCATAGGTTGCACCGATTGCATAAAAGCCTGCCCTCACGAATGCATAGAAATGATTAGAT
>JALEXT010000071.1 GCA_022779845.1 Succinatimonas sp. | reverse complement strand
CGACGTATTGCCCATAGGCGGACTAAAAGAGAAACTTCTGGCAGCTTTGCGCGGCGGAATAAAGATAGCCTTAATTCCCGCGGAAAATGAAAAAGATCTCTACGAACTGCCAGATAACGTGAAGCAGGGACTTACCATAGTACCCTGCAAGCGTATTGAGCAGGTGCTCGAAAAAGCACTGGAGCATGATCCTAAAACCTTCAAACCGACTACGGCGTGGAAGGCAAAACGCAAAAGCGCTAAAAAGACCGGAATAAAAGAGGAAGCAATGGCATGAGCGGTCACGATCAAAAGCTAGATGAGGCGGAGATCACCGCTGCTGTCGGGGATCAGCCTCAGTTTGAAAATGCTCCCATCGACGATGAAATAGAAAGGATCATGAAAGCTGCCGGAGCCGTAGTTTTATCATTGGAGCATATGCGTGATCTTATTGCTAAAAAGGAGACGGTTCAGGATCCTGAGGCTTTGATCAAAGTAATACGTCCCATGTGTATGAACGTTGAAAATTCTCTTCCGGCATTACATGATTTTATGGACAATCTTGAAGCCGTAGGAGAGGATGACAAGGCATCGGAAGTGCGTCGCATCATCGATAAAATAGAGGACGAACTTTTACCGGGAGTTCTTGATTTTCTGAATGCTAATCATCAGTAAATTGATGAAGGCTGAGATTTGTAAACGTTCTTCCTTATGACGTAATAGCTTTAGCAGACGTTGCAGAGCTTTTACAATATTTATTCGTTAGCAGTTTTTTATAATCAGGCGATCTGAGTTTTTTTGCGGATCGCTTTTTTGTTACTAAAAGGCGAGCGAAAATCACGAGCTGATTCAGGACAAATTCACGCGGCTTTGACAATGCTTTAAATGTGCTTCCCCTATATAATAACAATTAAAGCAGTCGATGATTTTTGGCGTCAAACATGAAAGCTCCAAATGATTACAAAGCAGTTCCTGTCGGTACGGAAAACTTTAAAGAGTTGCGTGCGCAAAACGGTTACTATGTTGATAAAACATCATTCATAAAGACAGTTTTTACGGATCTGTCGCCGGTATTGCTTTTTACAAGACCGCGGCGCTTTGGAAAGACCCTTTTAATAAGTACTTTTGCGACTTTTCTTAATATTAATAAAGACGATCCCCAAGATACGGAAGAGACACGCAGGCTTTTTGAGGGTACGGAGATTATAAAAGACGAAGTTTTTTGTGAACAATTCTTGGGAAGATTTCCCGTTATTGCTCTTTCTTTAAAAAGCATTGACGGAAGTTCCTTTGATACGGCTTACAGAGCTTTCGCAGATTTGTTAGTTGCAACTGCTAATAAATATACATATCTGCTTAGAAGTACTGCATTATCATCTTTTGATAAAAGAGATTTTGAGCATTATTTAGATAAAGAGTACTTATACGATCATAAAAATGATGTTGTTAGCTTTCTTGACACATTAAGCCGTTTATTAAACCAGCATTTTAAAAGACAAACAGTCATTCTAATTGACGAATATGATGTACCATTGGCCAAAGCTTCCGGTAACGGGTATCATGCGAAGATGGCCGATCTTATAAGCGGTTTTTTTAATATTTTAAAAAATCCTGATGCTGTAGATAAACCAATTTATAAAATTGTTATGACCGGATGCCTGAAAGTTGCAAAAAACAGTATCTTTACCGGAGTAAATAATCTTACGGTTAATACTGTTCTTGATGCTGTACCTAAATATACGTCAGTCATCGGGTTTAACAAGCATGAAGTCCGACAGATCCTGGATTATTATGATTTGTCTGATTACAGCAAATTGGTAAAGGATAACTATGACGGTTACAAGTTCTACAAAGATGAAATATTCTGTCCTTGGGATGTGATGAACTTTGTCGCCAAAAACCATCAGCATGTTAAAGATGGTACAGCAGAATATATACGGGCTGAAAATTTCTGGATTAATTCAAGTAAGCCTTCTGCTATCAAGAGTTATGTAGGCTATTTAAGTGAAAACGTAAATTCTCAGTTGCAAGATTTGGTTGACGGAAAAAATGTGGAAGTCCCGATCAACGATACTATGAATTACGATGATCTGAAGATGCATCGTCCTGAGGATTTTTATTCACTGCTGTTGCATACCGGATATCTTACGTCCGTTGCCAACACTCACGATAATTTCTACGAGGTCAGGATCCCTAATCGGGAAATACTTGATTGTTTCAGACGAAATATAAAAGAGTACTTTGATGAAAGTTTAACCTCTGGAAAAGAAAACAATGCCTTAAAAATAGCACAGTCTTTATCAGACGGAGATGCCGTTACCGCTCAAAAGTTGCTGTCAAAATATTTAAAATCATTCGTATCGCTAAGAGATTTTGCTACCAAATCTAAGCCTGAAAATTTTTATCATGTTTTTTTGGGAGGCATTTTGTCTTGCTCCGGAAGCAGTATTTCAGGATATAGCTCGAATGCTGAAGCAGGCGACGGCTATGCCGACATAATATTTTCAGGTAACGACGGAAGCTCCGGGGTGATCATTGAAATAAAGTCAGGACCAAAAGAAAAGTCAAAAGCATTGTTGCAGGAAGCTTTTAATCAAATCGAACAAAAAAATTATGCTTCTTTTTTTGAGGATGATGCCTTTATTGACGAGGTTTATGTTTACGCAATGATATTTTCCGGAAAGCAATGTATTGTCCGTTGCAAGAAAATAAAATAGCGTTGAGATAGTCCGTCACCAGATTTAATACTATGCCGCTTAAATCATTTTTAATCTGATTGGCTTAATTAAAAGCAATTTTGACAATAGAGAACAAGCTATGAAAAGAGAGCTTGTCACATATGCTGATGCAGAAAATCTGAAACAACCAAACTGTCCATACATCGTCGTATTCACCCCAGCTCACGCTCTTAAACCTAAGATCCCCATACTTGGAGACAATTGAGACTGTTCTTGATCTGTCTGTGACGGTCCAAAATGGGATCTGATTATCAATTTTTCCGGTAAAAATAATTATTTTTTTTTCAAAGTGTTTAAAGCATGCTACTTGCGTGCATAATTAGACGCAAGCCTTGAGCGGATTGTGTTTTGAAGTGAAAGCCGCTTGAGAAATATATTTTGATAAAACACCGGGAGTTAAAAGTGAACAAAGGTCAGTTAGTCGAAAGCGTCGCAAAAAAAGCTAATCTTACTACTAAGCAGTCTCAGGCTGCCGTTGCTGCTTTTATTGATTCGGTCAAAGAGGCTCTTGCTGCCGGTGAAAGTGTGGCTTTGATCGGTTTCGGCACTTTCTTAGTCCGCGAACGTGCTGCTCGTACCGGCCGTAATCCTCAGACTAAAGAGGTGGTCCAGATCCCGGCTGCTAAAGTTCCTGCTTTCAAAGCAGGTGCTCCTCTTAAGGAAGCTGTAAACGGTAAGTAATTGCTTTTTTAGGTTTGTTAAATCCCTCTGTTAAGAGGGATTTTACGAGCGGTTAAATAGAAATATCACACTTAGCGCATGGGCATAGATCAGAGCTCAGAAGCGTTTACAAAACACCTCTTATCAGCAGAGCCGTCAAAAACCAAAGCAACTCTGTAAATTTGCTCTTTTAGCGGCAATGTATTGCCGTAATCACGGGATTTTAGCTGTTCAACAGCTTCGCGAAGAGCTTTGGTGTAGGCTTTTTCTCCTTCAGCATACTTAAGTTCGATGACAAGGCGTCGCTCGTCATATTCAAGTTCGAGATCGGATCTGCCTTTGGCACTGTGCTTTTGCGAGCATACCGGTTGTTTGACTGCCAAAAGATAGAATCGCAACAATTCTTGGATCACCGCTTCGTTTTTGATTATGTAGTGATCATATTGCAGGGTATTTAAAACGGTATTGAAATACTCGAGTAATTCATCGGCATTTCCGTGTTTTAAAACCGAACTTTCTTCTGAAGAAATTACAGCTTCTTTACCGGTGAACTTTACAAGCACCAGCCTGTA
>JALEXT010000037.1 GCA_022779845.1 Succinatimonas sp. | reverse complement strand
TGTCGGTAAAGCGCACCTTGTAACCTACGCTTTGGCCTATATCCTGCCCCAACTCCTCGGCAATGCGTGAGGCAACTGCTCTGGCGGCAATACGACGCGGCTGGGTATGACCTATAAGTCCTTTTTGTCCGAGCCCTGCCTCAAGACACATTTTCGGTAATTGCGTGGTTTTTCCAGAGCCGGTTTCACCTGCAACGATCACCACCTGATGCTCTTTTATGGCTTTGATGATTTCATCTTTATGTTGTGAGACCGGCAAAGCCTGAGGATAAGTGATCCTAGGCACGCTCTCTTTACGAAGTTTTGCTCTTTGTAATGCTTCGGCCAACATCAAAGCAATTTCATCTTTAGATTTGGCCTGAGGCTCTGAATTTACAAAGCGCTTTAACTCGATATTCAGACATCTGGCATCCTTATAGCTCAACATGTCCAAATGTTTTCTTACATCCTGTGCAAAGCTCTTTGTATCTTGCATTTGTAACCTGACTGAATTTAAGGTTGAAAAAAGAACGTGTGGCATAACAGATGATGGCAAAATGCATCACTCAAGCTGGATTTTGCCGCCCGTCGCGCGCGAGCATCACCCCAATTTCCGACACCTCGTCACCTTCTATACTGCTTACAACCAAGGTCGAATTGATGAGGCTTACGCTGTCGCCTACCTGAGGAAAACCGCCGATATGATAAGACATGAACTCCGAAACATTGAGAGTTTTTTCAAAACTGGTAAGTTCCAAACCGTAGAGATCAGAAAGCTCCGTCATGCGGATCTCTCCTTTGACCACTCTGTTGCCTTTAAACGGTCTTGGTAATTTAACCTTTGCCTTCTGAGCAAACAATGCATTCAGCATGCTCTCGTCGCTGTCTGAGCCAATGATCGAGATTATATCGCCGCTTTTTAAAGTAAGATTTCCGCGCGGCTTTAATAAAAACCCGTCACGAAATACTCCTGCAAAACAAGTACGGCGGGGCATACGTAATTGCCCTAACCTTACCCCCTCAAGATTAAAACGCCTTACTTTGTAATTGAATAATTCGTAATCATCAGAAAGCATGATCCCCATTTCTGATTTTGACAACGGAGCTGAAGCAGAAAGAGCATATACCTTAAACCATTTGGAAGCAGGTACCAAAGAAGCGCCCTGAACCAAAAGCGAAAACAGCACCACGACGAAGGCTACGTTGAAATAAAGCTGAGCATTGCGCACGTCTTCCATCACCGGATATATGGCCAAAACTACGGGAACCGAACCGCGCAGCCCCACCCAGGACATAAACCCCAAATCGCGATTTGAAAAAGATTTGAAAAAAGGTTTTAACAGCAAAAATACCGACAAAGGACGTGCAATAAAACTGATTGCCGCCGCAACTACTATCCCAGGGACTAAATAATAAACCATAAGATGAGGAGTGACCAGGATCCCGAGCATAAGGAACAGAGTGATTTGAGCAAGCCAGGTAATGCCTTCTCCTACCGGCAAAACGTAGCTTACGGCACGGTTTTTCTGATTTCCTACGCACATGCCCATAATAAAAATGGCTAAACACCCTGAGCCGCCTAAAGAAGAGGTAACGGCATACCCTATAAGTCCCATGCCTATGGCCAAAAGTGAATACAATCCGGCACCTAAGGTAAAAGATGCGATCATGACTCTTGAAACCATACCGAAGACTATGCCGAAAACAAGACCGTAGCCGAATTGTTGCAAAAAGAAGATCACCACGTCAAAACCTGATTTGGCTTTTCCCGAGATCAATGCAAGCAAAACCGTGGTAAGTAAAATCGCCATAGGATCGTTGGTTGCCGATTCTATCTTAAGCGTGGAGGATACCTGCTGTTTGAGATGAACTCCGCCGTCACCTAAAAGCATGAAAACTGCAGCGGCATCGGTAGATCCTACTATGGAGCCTACCAGCAAAGCCTGCACAAAGGTCAGATCCAACACCAAATAGGCAGCAGCGCCGGTAATAAAAGAGGTTAAAACCACCCCGAAAGTGGCCAATAATAAAGATTCTTTGGCTACTGAGCGAAATTCGTGAAAATTGGTACGCAACCCGCCGTCAAAGAGGATCAATGCCAACATGAGATTGGCTATATAAAAAGCGGAAGTGTAATCGTTATAGACTATATGCAGAAAGATCCCGTCCTCTCCGCAAAGCATGCCTATCCCCAAAAACAGCAGTAGCAAAGGTGTTCCTACTATTTTTGACAGTTTGGAGGCAAAAATGGAACAGGTAAGCAACAATCCGCCTATAAAGACGAGGTAGTAAAGATCAGTGTTTTCCATACCAACTCCCACTGTACGGAAAAGAAAGCCAAAGTTTTAAAAATCAGATCTCTGGCTTGAACCTTTGATACGCACACAATTTATTGATTTTGAAAAATTATTTCATTTTAAAATAACTATAAAAAATTATCAATTGATGATCGGTTGAGATCAATTCAGCTACTTCCGTTATTGTTTGCTCTTGAAAAATTTTCCCCGAACTTTTGTCAGTTTGGTTTCAGCCTCAAAAAACAAAAATGCGGAAAAATCAGCCATCAGGTATTTCTTTCTCGTCACAATCTGCACTTTTATAGAGCATTGTGCACTCATAAGTTACAATTTTTTAACTTGCACCTTTTTGAGCCGTACAAGCTTTATGATTTGTTTAAGTTTAAGGAAGAGCAAGGCAAAACTTAATGCCTGCTCATACAGAAAAAAACCACAGACAGGCTAAATCACTATGTGTTCTATTTTCGGTATTTTTGGGATTGAGCATTCCGACGATTCTTTGCGTCAGACTGCATTGAAACAATCCCGTCTCATGCTTCACCGCGGCCCGGACTGGGAAGGCACCTACCAAAACGAGCACGCCGTGATCGTTCACGAGCGTCTCTCCATCGTTGATCCTCAAAACGGTGCCCAACCTCTGTACAACGAAAACAAAACTCACGTATTGGCCGTCAACGGCGAAATTTACAATCACAAAGAATTAAAGAAAGAACTGACCGTAGATTACGAGTTTAAAACCGGCTCCGATTGTGAAGTCATCCTGCCTTTGTATGAAGAATTCAAACGTACCGGCAAAAACTTCGTCGATCGTCTCGTGGGTGATTTTGCTTTCGTGATCTACGATGCCGAGGACAACACCATTTTCGCCGCCCGCGATCATATGGGTATAGTTCCCATGTACGTAGGAACCGATCGTGAAGGTCGTTTTTATGTAGCATCAGAAATGAAAGCTTTGACTCCGGTATGCGACAGCGTACGCGAATTCCCGCCGCGCAGTTACCTTTACACCAAAGAAAGCCGTGATTTTAAGGAATACTACACCCGTCCCTGGTACGATTACGATAAGGTAAAAGACAATAAAACCGATATTAACGGTTTGCGCGAAGCTCTGATGGACAGCGTCAAACGCCAGCTCATGTGCGATGTACCGTACGGAGTGTTGCTCTCAGGAGGTCTTGATTCCTCAGTGATCTCGGCTATAGCTGCTCATTTTGCCGAACATCGTGTCGAAGACGGCGGCAAATCCCGTGCCTGGTATCCGCGTTTACATTCTTTTGCCATTGGTCTTGAAGGAGCACCTGATCTTAAAAAAGCCCGAGTGGTGGCAGATTATCTCGGAACCGTACATCATGAGATCCACTACACCATAGAAGAAGGGCTCGATGCTCTGCGCGACGTGATCTATCACATCGAAACCTACGATGTGACCACTATCCGTGCTTCCACTCCTATGTATCTTATGGCCCGTTACATCAAAGCCATGGGAATAAAGATGGTGCTGTCTGGCGAAGGATCTGACGAGATCTTCGGCGGCTACCTCTACTTCCACAAAGCCCCCAATGCCAAAGAGATGCATGAAGAATTGGTACGCAAACTTTCTCAGCTGCACCTTTACGACTGCCTGCGAGCCAATAAATCGCTGATGGCCTGGGGAGTTGAAGGTCGTGTTCCTTTCCTCGATAAAAAATTCCTCGATTATGCCATGAGCATCAATCCTGAAGACAAAATGTGCCGTGGTAAGACTATCGAAAAGAAAGTCCTGCGTGAGGCATTCCAAGGTTGGTTGCCAGATGAGATCCTGTGGAGACAAAAAGAGCAATTCTCAGACGGTGTAGGATATTCATGGATCGATGCCCTGCGCGATTATGCCGAGCAGAAAGTCTCCGACGAAAAATTTGCAGAGCGTGCGGTACGTTTCCCTGTAAATACCCCGGTAACCAAGGAAGCTTATCTCTACCGCGAGATCTTTGAAGATCTTTTTAAATTGCCGTCAGCCGTACAAACCGTACCATACGGTAAATCAGTAGCCTGCTCTACTCCTACAGCCATTGCCTGGGATAAGAAATTTGCCGAACTTTCGGATCCGTCAGGACGTGCAGTAACCGACGTACATGACGATGCTTATACCTTGGATCATAAACTTTAATGTTTTGATCTCCTAGGAAAACGTCGCTTTAGGCGACGTTTTCTTTATTTATCTCTTTCCTATCTTCAGTAAGCTACTGGATTTTTTTAAACGAATTCTTAAAATTGTCACCCATGTTCAATCAACAAAGGTTGTCACATGTCGTCTCAGCTTTTCGGGATCACCCGCTTACCTTACTTTCCTGAACTTGAACTGCTGTTTGAGCAGGATGATTTCGTGATAGTTCAGGTACTTTCGGCACTGCTATACTGGCACTCACGAGATCCTAAAAATCCGTTCAATTCAAGACAACATCTGGTGCAGCTTTCTCGATCTTTAAGAAAAGATTGCCAACTCTTGGGAAAAAAGCTGGAAATTCTTACCAGAAAAGGATTATTGATAAAAAAAGACGTAGCTTTCAAAACCAAAAGTGACGATCCTGAAAAGCAAATCAAATACGACGTCTTCTACACTGTTGATCTGCATGCTTTAAGTCTATCTCTCAAAGCAAAAGGACTGAACGTACCGGTAAAAGTATTACGACTTGCTGCAGACGATTCATTCGATCTGTGGTCTTACCTCTCACCGCGCCGTCTTCCCGTATTACAAGGACTTTTAGGAACGATCAAAGGTAAAGAATACGAGGATGCTGCTTTGGCGGTAGCCGAAATCATAACTGGGATCTGCAAAGACGAAAACTACGAAACTTTCTCGTATGAGGCTCTGGCCCCCGGGTGGCGCATGCTGGTCCAACCTCCGGCAACAGCAAAAGATATAGCCGGTCGCTACCTTACACCGTCTGAACGAGCCATAGACGTAGATCTTACCGACGGAGCATTCTTTTTACCCGACGGCGATTATTTCGGAACCGTTGAACACCATATCTGGCACACTGCAAAACACCAAGAGCCGCGCGTTTTGGCTGCATCCTTATACCTTGCAGTCAAAAGTTGCAGTCAGGATCTGCATTTTTTTTCAGATCTTAATGAAAATGAACTTGAAAGTGCTTTCAAACTGGTTAAGGACTTTACCGGCCTAAGCCCTGCCCTTGACGAATACTATTATCGATATTTGGATATTGATCCAAAAGAAAACAATGCTCAGACTTTTGACGACCTAACTTCAAACCACAAGAAAGATAAACTACTTTAGTTGAGGATTTTGCACTGATGCCCGCATATTCACAATCAACATATTGAGCATCTATTAAAAAGATCAGGCAGCTTATTTACATGACAGCTTGTGAGTATTACGCCGCCTTAAAGGTATAAAGTATTTCAGATCAAGCTATGGTGATCCTGCGTCCCTTTTGGGCCTGTTGCTTTTTCAAAATCACCGTCAGTTTTGCCTGTTCAAAGCTGGCGCTGATCTGCTCAGGATCAGCATCCTGAAATCTGAAGGAACGCTGATATTCCCCTTCGGTACGTTCACGAATGAGATAAGAACCGTTTTCCTGTCCTTCTTCACCGTTACTTACATGATGCGATGCCGAAATGGTGAGAATACCTTCTTCAAAATTCAAATGGATGTCTCCTTTCTTGGCACCGGGAAGATCTGCTTCCAATATATAGCTGTCTCCCATATCCCTTACGTCGACTAAAAAGGATTTACCGTGGGATGAACCGTCGGCAAAATCAAAATCTGACAAAGGACGGTTGAAGATATCGAAGATGGTAGGAGCATTGTTTCTGCCGTTAACTAAATACGCCATTTTATTTCTCCTTAAATTCATGCTTTTTTCTTTCGCTGACTGAGAAATGGAGACAAAGGAGAAAATTTAAAGAGGTAAAAATAAAAAAATAGTTTTCGGTCACTAATCAACGAAATTCCCGGCGATTCTCTATAGACAAAGCCAAGGTAGAACCGTCTGTTGAGCGTATATCTCCGCCTACCGGTACTCCGGTAGCCACCGTCGTAACTTTTACGCCGTATTTCCTTGCTATGGCAGCAATGTATTGAGCCGTAGCGTCCCCTTCTACAGACTGGGAAAGGGCCAGAATAAGTTCATGCACCGTACCTTGTGCAAGTCTTGAAGAGAGTATATCTAGTCCGAGCTCAGAAGGCCCGATACCGTCAAGAGGAGAAAGATGACCGTGCAGAACATAATAAGTACCGAAAAAAATTCCCGAATTTTCTACGGCATCCACATCCTGAGGAGTCTCCACCACGCACAAAACGCCGCGATCGCGACGATGAAAATCCTCGCAAATGGCGCAACGCTGTCCTTCTTCGTCAGTATAATTTCGGCACTCAGGACATAATGCAATCTCATTTAAAGCCGATTTGAGAATTTCAGACAAACGAAGACCTTCAGGACGTTTATAGTCAAGAAGAGCATACGCAATACGCGCCGCACTTACCGGGCCTATGCCCGGCATGATCTGCAAAGCCGAAATAAGATCGTCTAAACGTTTACTCGAACTCATCAGAAAGGCATCTTCAATCCGGGAGGAAGCTGAATGCCGCCTGTAACCGTAGCCATCTTCTGCTTGGAAGTTTCCTCAACACGACGATTGGCATCGTTAAAAGCAGCTGCCAGCAGATCTTCTAAGATATCCTTGTCTTCAGAAGCTACCGAATCATCAATTTGAACTTTACGCACTTCGTGAGTTCCTGACATCACCACCTTGACCATACCGGCACCGGCTTCACCGGTAACTTCCATAGCGGCGATCTCTTCTTGGACCTTCTGCAAACGCTCCTGCATCATCTGAGCCTGCTTCATCATATTGCCCATATTGAACATGGCAAAACTCCTGTAAAAAATAAAAAAGGTTGCAACTGCAAAGTGTTAAGATTTTAGACGAAAAAAGCCGCCTTTTACAGCGCAAGACGGCAAGATCTTGATCCTGATTAGTCAAACTCAGTCAAGTTCGTGATTAGCGTTTTCTAAAATCCTATCTACGGCTGTTTTATCAAGTTCAGATGCTTTAACAAATGCCTGAGGCTCTTCACGGAAATCCTCATCACAAAGGCGTTTTTCCAGAAGTTCCACATCAAGCCAGCGACCGTTTTTATAACCGGTCTTATGCAATACGCCGCAGTATGTAAAACCGAGCTTGCGATGCAACGAATCAGAGCGGGGATTGCCTTCAGTCACGTATGAATAAACATTACGTACATTCTGGAGTCTTAATATATCCATAAGTACGCTCATGACTCCGGTACCGTAGTGATGACCGCGTTGGTTGAGCTTGATGAAAGCAACCAGCTCTGCATTCCAGGACAATCCTGATTTTTCAGGATCTCCTTTGGCATAAGCATAACCTACTATTCCCTGCTCATTTTCAATAACGATGAAAGGGTATTGTTCAGACACGGAGGCGATCTTCTTTTCCATTTCTTCCGCTGAAGGAAGCGCGTATTCTAAAGTGATCGGAGTTTCGATGTACTGCTTTAAAATTTCAAGCAGTGCCGGAGCATCTTTTACTGATGCCGGACGTATGTGTGCCATTCTTCAGTCCTCTGGTGATCTACTCACATTTGCATTTGACAACCTGCCCCGCATGAATAAAAGGATCCCGTTTAGATCCCGTTGCATACTGCTGATGCCGTTCACTTGGGTCACAGATCGGACAAATTATGCCCCTTTGTATATTTCAGAATGCCGATCAAGTCGGTATTCTTCAAAGCTTTACATTTTACACAACAAAAGGTAGTCTGAGTCTTACGATTGTTTTTTAAGACGTGATCGTACTCAGAACATATTTGCCGTATGTTTTTCTGGAGGTATTTTTATGAAATATCCTCCATAAGGCCTGTGCTAATGCTCAAACAAAAATTTCAGGCATCTTTAGCCGGTAACTAATTTACCAGATCTATATAAGACGCCCGTCCGCTTTTAAGTTAAATGCAGTCTTTACCTGTATTTTTGCAAGTACTGCAACTTAACGTTTTAAGCTTGTTTGAGCCTGCGCAACATAAGGCTCTTTACAAAAACTTAACTGATTATACCGCGCTATTGCTGTGCTTTTTGTAGCAAAATTCACCGACCTGCACTTCTTTACATCCTGCAGTTGATACGTACGTATCGTATTTCCATCCTCTTTATCCCATCCCCCCCAAAAAAAACGGCCGCATAAACGACCGCTTACATAAATTCTAAAGGATTTTAAAAGATCACTTGACCAAATAACCGCCGTCTACAGGAATGATGGCACCTGACAAATAATCAGAAGCATGGGATGCTAAGAAAATGCAGCATCCCTTCATATCATCACCGGTTCCCCAGCGATGAGCGGGAATACGATCGGTGATCTGCTGGTAACGCGGATTGGCTTTATCAAGTAAAGCTTCATTCATCTTGGTAGCCATATAACCCGGGGCAATTGAGTTCACATTAATACCGCGGGCCACCCAATCGTTAGCCATTTCTTTGGTAAGCTGAGTTACACCGCCTTTGGCTGCTGAATAAGCAGGAACGGTCTGACCGCCGAACCAAGAAACCATGGAGGCAATGGTAATGATCTTGCCGTAGCCTTTCTTCAACATAACGTTGGCTGCTTTCTGGCAAAGGAAAAACACGGAATTGAGGTTAACGTTGATAACCTCATCCCATTCATTCTCGGGGAACACTTCGGCACTGTGGCGACGTTGAATACCGTGAGCAGTAACCAGAATGTCAAGATCGCCGCCCAAAGCGTTTAAACAATCGTCAAAGCACTTGAAGACTTCGTCACGCTTTGCAAGATTTGCCTTGATCCCGTGGCATTTATACCCCTTTGATTCAAATTCCTTGGCAACGTCGAAAACCTTATCGGAGGTGCCGACAATGGCAACTTCTGCGCCGGCTTCCATAAGACCTTCGGCCATACCGTAACCCAAACCGCGGGTACCGCCGGTAACAATAGCTTTCTTACCTTCGATGTCAAACAAAGAATGAGACATTTTTATAACCTCTAACAAACAAAATTAATACATCATTAAGGCAGAGAATATTTCTCTGCCCTAAACCTAAATTTCTACATCAAATTGCCAAGAGCGGTAGAAAGAGACGGTACGAATGCAAAGAGCAACGCACAGGCTATTTCCACTGCAATGAAGGGCAATACCTGACGGGATACTGAAGCCACCGGCTGATTGGAAATGCCGCATGCTACGAACAGGGTAGTGCCGAAAGGAGGAGTTGCCTGTCCCAATGCCAACAGGAACACGAACACCAGACCAAAATGCACCGGATCTACGCCAAATTGCAAGGCAATCGGAGCGAGTATAGGTCCTAAGATCAGGTTGGTAGCACCGACTTCAAGGAACATGCCGCAAATCAGGAGTAATACCACGATGAGCAACATGAAGATCTCAGGAGATGAAGCCACGGCCATGAATGCCTG
>JALEXT010000022.1 GCA_022779845.1 Succinatimonas sp. | reverse complement strand
ATAAACCTTACCCCTGATAAGCAGCATGAAAATGTAGTCAATGCAGTTCAGCCTCTTATGAAGGCCGGCGCGGCATTGGGATATTCTCACGGTTTCAACATTGTTGAACTCGGTATGCAGGTTCGTAAAGATTTGACCGTGATCATGGTTGCTCCTAAAGCTCCCGGTACTGAAGTTCGTGAAGAGTATCGTCGCGGATTCGGTGTTCCTATGCTGTTGGCTGTTCACCCTGAGAATGATCCCAACGGTGAAGGTTGGGCTTTTGCTAAAGCATGGGCTGCCGGTTTAGGCGGTGATCGTGCAGGTTGCTTGCGTTCATCTTTCGTTGCCGAAGTGAAGTCAGATCTGATGGGTGAGCAGACCATTTTGTGCGGCGTACTGCAGGCTGCTACCGTAGTTATGTACGATCGTATGGTCGAATTGGGCATGGATGCAGCTTATGCTTGCAAACTGTTGCAGTACGGCTGGGAAACCACCTGTGAAGCTCTGAAGCAGGGCGGCATTACCAATATGCTCGATCGTCTGTCTAATCCTGCCAAGATTAAGGCATATTACCTTGCTGAAGAACTCAAGGGTATGTGGAAGGATTTATATCTTAAGCATATGGACGACATTGAGAGCGGAGAATTCTCACGTGTCATGATGGAAGATTGGGCTAATGGTGATGTCAAATTGCATACTTGGAGAGATAACTTTGCCAAATGTGCATTTGAGAATGCTCCTAAGTGCGACACCAAGATCTCAGAGCAGGAATATTTTGACAAGAATATTCTGATGATTGCTTTTGCCAAGGCCGGTATCGAATTGGCATTTGAGACCATGACTAAGTCAGGTATTTATCCTGAGTCAGCATATTATGAGTCTCTGCATGAATTGCCTCTGATTGCCAATACCATTGCTCGCCGTCGTCTCTATGAGATGAATGTGGTGATTTCCGATACTGCCGAATATGGCAACTATCTGTTTGCCAATGCTGCTATCCCTATGTTGAAGGACTTTATGGCCAGACAGGATCTTGATGTCGAGGGTAAAGGACTTGAGGGAGACAATAGCGTTGATAATATTGAACTCATTAAGATCAATGATGCTATCCGCAATCATCCTATTGAAGTTGTGGGTCGTAAATTGCGCGCTTATATGTCGGATATGAAGGAAATTACCGTAGGTAACAACTAATTTACGGTTTTAAATCTCAAAAAGCGTTTACGTTATAAAAGCGTGAGCGCTTTTTTATTGATAAACGGCGAAATTGCCGAGGGGATCTTGGGAAATAAGATGCTCTGTTTGGTTATCACAAATGCATCCGTTTGGAGACAAAATAAGGAGCGAACTACCTGATTTTGTTTTCCTGATGAGTAGTATTACGCAAGCTTGTTAAAAAATCCCTTGTTGAAGAGACAATTACAGCATGCGATTTAATTCATTAAGACGGCGGATGGCTTCTGTAACCGAGGCCAGATTATCTTCCTTGGACGGTCCCGGCATTTTACCCAAACGGTACCACTCTATATCCTCTTTAGGCATTTCGTAAAGAAAGCGGCTGGGTGTTCCCATTTTGATTTCAGATGTAGGATCCTGAACTCGCATTTTTCGTTGCCGACACAAAAGTATGGACAGTTCACGACGGGCTCGAGTTATGCCGACATAACAAAGGCGGCGTTCTTCTTCAATACCGCCTTCTGCATCAATGCTGTTGCGATGCGGTAATATTCCTTCTTCTGCTCCGACCAAAAATACATATGGAAATTCCAAACCTTTTGATGCGTGTAAAGTCATAAGTTGTACCGCGTCAAGTTCGGTATTGTTGTCGCTGTTACGGTCCATCATTTCTCTTAATCCGAGTTTGTCTACAGCCTCGATAAAGTTAAGAGGTTCTCGATCGTTTCGACCTGCAATCAGTTCTTCTATCCATTGCATCAGCGAACGTACACTGCGTATTTTAAAATCTGCAGCTACTTCGCTTTCGTTACTGACCTTCAGATAGGTCTCATAGTTAATGCGATCAAGTAGAGTTTTGGCAAGAGTAAGATCTTGTTTGGCAATGAGCATTTGCCTTAAGTTTGTAACCAAAATAACGAAGTTGCCAACCGCCTGCATTTGTTTTTGAGATAAATCTTTGGTGATGACGTTGGAGAGCATGCTGTCGTAAAGGGATTTTCCAGAGGCTTTGGCATAACCTGAGATCACTCCTATACTTTCGGCACCTATTCCTCGACGAGGAACGTTGATGATGCGGAGCAATGCTGCATCGTCTCTTGGATTACATAAAACTCGGCACCAAGCCATGATATCTTTTACTTCTTGTTGCTCAAAAAAGCTTGATCCTCCAGTGATCACGCAAGGAATGTGATTTTCACGGAATATTTTTTCAATGGTGCGAGATTGAAAATTACTGCGATAGAGTACGGCATAATCATGGAATGCTGTATGGTGGTGGTAACGATGTCTGAACAGCAGTTCGGCAACACGAGATGCTTCATCTTCTTCTGTTCCGGTTTCAATTATCTGAATTTTTTCACCGTTGCCTAAAGACGTATGCAAGGTCTTTGTGAAGACATGTTTGTTGTTTGATATAAGTTCGTTCGCGCAGTGCAGTATGTGTCCTGTTGAACGATAGTTTTCTTCAAGTTTTATAACTTTTAGATTGGGATAATCTTCAGCAAGCATGCGAATATTTTCAGGCCTAGCTCCACGCCACGAATAAATGGATTGATCGTCATCTCCTACTACGGTAAAACATTGGTGAGCATCGGTAAGAAGTTTCAACAGTTGGTACTGATTTTCATTAGTATCCTGATATTCATCTACCAGCATATAACGGTATTGATTTTGCCATCTTATTCTGAAAGTTTCATCATTCAACAGCTTACTGGTAACTTGATAAATAAGATCTTCAAAATCCACTGCATTACATGCTTTCAGATAGCGTTCATAAAGACCGTAAGCTAAGGCTCTCCAAGAGCGATTTCCTGTTTTAGCAAGATCTTCTGGGGATTTTAATGCAGATTTCCACAAAGATATTTGTGTTGAAGCCGCTTCGGAGAGTGTTTTGCAACTTTGTTCGGTTAACAGTTGAGGAAATTCATCTTTAATGATGTCGCCCAGAACTTTTTGCTGATCGTATTGATCAAACAGCGAAAAATTACGTCCCAGACCGAAAACAGCGTGATCTTTTCTAATTATAGAAAGTCCAAGTGAGTGGAATGTGGAGATAGTAAGACGTTTGGCAATATCATTGCCAAGATCTCCTGCCACGCGTTCGCGCATCTCAGCAGCGGCTTTGTTGGTAAAAGTTACTGCACAGATACTTTCTGGGCTAAAAGCTTTATCGCATACAAGCGAAGTTATTTTTGATGTAATGACACGGGTCTTACCGGAACCTGCCCCTGCTAGTACCAGACACGGTCCGTCCGTATAGGCCACGGCTTCACGCTGAGCTTCATTTAATTGCATATCAGTTATTGCCGAAACGTATGAAATTCAACTGCTTACCGTAAGGGTCCAGCGTGTCACAGCAAAAATCGCCGTTGCTGTTTAAAGTAATATCAATGTTTTGTAAGGCTAACCCCTCTACATAACGGCTTGCATCGAGATTGCATACGGCCAAAATGGTTTGTTTCAATTCGGATGCGATTTCTCCCAATTTAGCTGCAATATTCAAGCAAAGCTCAAGAGGCATCGCCGTCAGATCGGCAATTACAGTAAAATTGTCGTCTCCTTGAAGTTTGCAAGCAGTAAGTCCTTTTAATATGTCTTCTGCAGGATGTTCTGAAGAAAGCGTTAATAATTTCGCGTTTAACCAGACACCGTTTTGAGTGTCATTAGCACTATCTTGCGGGTGTTTAACTAAAGAAGCTAAATAATTCCATTGTGAAACAGTACCTGCGTACACTATGTTTTGAATCTGATCATCTATGATCCCGGCGATTAGTCTTCTGGCTGTTTGCGGTCTTAAACACAGAGTGTAAAGAGCTGCACTCAGTTTGAGACGGGAAAAATCTTCGGAGGTTTGCAGAAATTTCTGCGGCGGCACTTCACGCGGCAAAGGTGTAAGTGAGTAGGAGAGTAACGAGTCTAATGATGCCAAGCGCTCTTTCAGCGTTGAGCGATCTTTCATTAAAGCTTCATTGATGTCTTTATATGGGAAGCTTAAGTTCAAACGTTTGTAAGGCAGTCTTTGTTGGTAAAGACCTTGTGTCAGTTCGCGGGCTGCATCTTGTCCTGGGGTATCTTCATCCAAACATATATAAAAGGTGCGGTTTTGAGTCATTTCTGGATCATTGCAAACTAGATCCAAAAAAGCATGAACGTTCCCGCATCCTCCCAGACTTATTGCATGGTAACCTAAAGTTTCAATACTTAAGGCATCCATTTCGCCTTCGGTTATAAAGATTGCTCCGGTTTTGTTTAAGGCTTTCTGATTGAAGAATTGAAATCTGCCGTTTTTTCTAAATCTGTCTTTGGATAGAGGATCCGTATTCCTTACTGTATAACAGGTTTTGGATGTTGGGATAACCAGTGCCTGCCAAACTAATTGTGAACCGTATTGATCTGCTCCGGCAACAAAATTGTCGTCATAACCTAGATTAAAACGTTCAGCTACATCGTCTGAAATACCGCGTAATCTTAAATAGTCTGTTTTGCCAAGAGCAGCATGGCATTTTTGGTAGTAGTCAGAAAAATCGTAAGCTGGGATCTGCTCGTCGTCTATATGTTCGTAACGAGGTTTTGGACGGTAAACAGTATCAGGATCTGATGAAAACGGAGAAAACATGCCCCGGCGCATAGTACCGTTATTAGGACCGAAACTCAGACCGGACGGGCCGAATACGGCATCTTGTACGGCGTTTACATTATGTCCGTCATTTGCCGGAAAGACTTCCTGGGAAGTCTGAATAGGTGTTTGTACCGGACGCAGGTCAAAAGTTGCATTTTGAGTTTGAAAACTCTTTGGTGAAGAAGAGGTTATGTTTTGCCGATCGCCACCTTCTATTTCAAATCTGGGACTTCTGTTTTCTTCAATAGTGTGGGTGGAGAATGTGCGTTTGGCAGTAGAGCTTATTTGTTTTTTCAGGTATTCCTGCAAAGAATAAGGGACAGGCCCTAAGAATAGTTCGTGGACTTTGCAAAATTGAGATACATAATCTTGAAGTCGATAATGTATTCCGGCAAGAGCGAAAATATCGTAACTTAATCCGCATGAGCGGCAGTGTACACACAGATCACGCGGATCGTAAATCATACTTAAAGAATGATCGCGATGTTCCGGATTTGGGCAAGGAAAAGAAGCTTCGGGATTTAATCCGTGTTTTTTTAAATAGGCAGGCATTTGCCGTTTAAGAAAATTTTTGGTTTGCTCAAATTCTTGCTCAATCATGATGCGTAATCTGTTTATGTTTTGTTGGTGATGACGTGTAATTAAATTTCCGGATCTGCCACGATTTTTTCTATGATCCAAGAAGCCATCATGAGACCTGCAGATGCCGTTACCGGCATGGAAGCGCCGAAAGCCGGAAGATCTCCTGATAAATAAGCTTCTTTATCAGAGTATACAGGCTTCTCCGATGTAAAAACGCAAGGAATGTTCATCTTTAATCCGCCTTTTGGATATCCGTATTGTTTTCTCAGAATGGTACGTAATCTTGAGATAAGAGAGTTGCCTTTGGCCAAGGCCAGATCCGCTATATCCAATTTACGAGGATCTCTTCTTCCTCCGGCTCCGCCTGCGACGATAAAAGACGCTTTGCGTTTGTATAAAAAGTCATCGACATAAGCTTTGGCATCTATGTCGTCAATAGCTTCGGCCACAAATTTTGGGCAATTTTTTAGTTTTTCGCTGATGTTTTCAGGAGTGAGTTTCTCTCTTAATACATCGATCTTTAATTCAGGATTGATATCCAAAAATCTTTTTGCAAGAACATCGACTTTATATAAGCCGTCGGTTGATGTTGCCGTGTGCAACTGACGGTTGGAGTTTGTTAGTTCAATAGTGTCGGAGTCGATTAACGTTAAGCTTCCTATCGCTGAACGGCATAAGGATTCTGCAAGCCATGAACCTATACCGCCTACTCCTATTACCAAAACATGAGCTTTTTGCAGTTTTTGGAAACCTTCTTCGCCGTATACGGCACGGATCCCGCGAAACGATTTTTTGATTTCACATGACATTTTCTATGCACATCCGATAGTTAGTTAAAGCTAAAGATTATTTTAGCTTTTTTAACTTGAAAAATGAAATATCGTCTGTATAATGTCGGCCAGAACGTTGAGATTTCACAATGATCCCGTAGCTCAGTTGGATAGAGTATCGGTTTCCGAAGCCGGTGGTCATGAGTTCGAATCTCATCGGGATCACCACAATGCGAAAGTGGCGGAATTGGTAGACGCGCTAGCTTCAGGTGCTAGTACCGAGAGGCGTAAGGGTTCGAGTCCCTTCTTTCGCACCATACCCCTTTATTTTATCCCTGTTTGTATTTTTTGTTTAATCTCATATTTCTTCGCATGAAACCGCATTTTTAAGCGGTTTGCTATGCGCTTCACCGTGTATATTTGCTCATACGTTTAACAGATCTTTTCATGGTTATTGCTTTGGTTAGACATTTGTAAAATGTGTAATACTGTGAGTATTATTTTTGTATAACCGATATTCAACTGATCCCCCTTCAAAAAATTCTTCCATTTTGAATCTTGAATGTAGAACAAAAAGCAGACTCCGATTTTTGTTCGAAGTCTGCATAATACTTTAGCTTTGTCTGAAAATTAGAGGTTCAGAGCATTCTTGATTGTGAAGAACATGTCTGATTGATCAGTCAAGCCCATGACATTGATAGCACCCGGTCCGTAGGCAGCAATCCTAAGTTGTGCACCGGTGTGGCCAGTATCGTTCACGTCGTTTGAATTGCCGTAAGAAATTGACATCGGAGCTCCGTCTTTTGTCATTACAGCCTGAGTAAATCCCGGTGCTTCTGCATTGGGGTAAACGATTTGAGTTGAATGTGCGTGATCTGCAGTAAGAATGACAAGGGTATTGCCATCTTTTTTAGCAAACTCCAAGGCAGCCTGGACTGCTTCATCCATTTGTACTGTTTCTCCAAATTGTGCGCACGGGGTTGACTTATGGGCCTGTTTATCAATGCAAGCCGATTCAACCTGCAGAAAGAAACCTTTGTCGTTCTGACTTAAAAGTTCTATGGCTTTTTTAGTCATTTCTCCAAGACGAGGTTGATCTGCAGTGTGTTTAGGATTGGTTTCACACTGTACGGGAGGTTTGTCAAGGTTGCCGCGTACACTTGCCTGCGGTCCCGTTAAAGCAGTATCCATATTGCCTTCGTGGAACAGTCCCAAAAGAGGCTGTTTTTGATTGGCAATTTTTACTTTTGACAACTCTTCTGCGGTGGTAACTATGTTAAATTTCTCGGCTTTTGCCTGTTCAAGCAGAGTTTTGCCCGCATATTTACCACCTACAGCGGTTTCACTGAAAGTTTTCATACCGCCGCCTAAAGTTACATCCGGTCTGGTAGCGATTAGTTGTTCCGTAATAGAACCTAAACCGCCTTTTTCTAACAGATTAGTGGGGCATTTTTCTGCGGTAGCTTTAGGACCGTAGCATTTTCTGGCAGTAACGTGGGCAATTAATGCTGCAGGGGTGGCATCTTGAATTTCTGAAGTGGTTACATCTCCTGTGGCAAGTCCTTTGGCTTTGGCAAGCTCAATCAGAGTCTTATGAGGTTTGCCGTTTACATCAACGCCTATAGCACCGTTGTAGCTTTTTACGCCGGTCGCCCATTCTGTGGCAGAAGCGGCAGAATCGGTAACATAGTCGGGAAGATGAGTTTTCTTATCTAATGAGTAATGGGTGTATTGTCCGGTGATAGGAAGAGCGTCAATTCCTGGAAATGCCCCGCCGGCGCCGTAAGCGAAGTTGCGTGCTGCTGTGATTTCCGAATCTCCCATGCCGTCACCGATAAGGAGGATCACATTTTTCGCATGAGGTTTGGATGCAAGTTTTATTTGCTCTTTATACATTTCAGCCATATTGCCGTGGATACGGGAGGCTCCGCCGACTGCAGTAAGCTCGCCCTTGGCATTGCGGTTGAAGACATCCCCGTTTGAGTTAGCCATAGCTGGCATGCAGGTGATCAGTCCTAATACGGTTGCAATGGCTGTGATTGTATGTTTGTGCATTTTTATTCTCCGAATAATGCAAGTCCTTTTGATTGGCTTCAGAATAAAAATGGCGGGTAAAAAGATTGATGTAACAGTGTTAAATTATTGTTAATTATCTATTTGCTTGGATAGATGAGACTGATGCAGTCAGACAAAATATTGATGAACTGTTTTTAATGTTATGTAGAAAGCACCGCGAAGAGGATCGCGGTGCGGCAGGATCAGGCTGGTTAGTTTATAAATCCTGAAACTAATATCACAAAAATAAGTGCAGGGCAGACAAATCTTAACAATCCTACAAAAATGTGAATCGGTTTAAACGTAACGGTCATGTGAGAGGTTAATTCTACCCAGAGTTTGCGGGTAGACAGTTTCCATCCGACGAACAGGCACACCATGATACCGGAGATCGGCAACATTATCTTGGTGGTTACGGTATCAAGCAGATCAAAAAGATTTAATCCGGCTACGGTGAAATTGCTCAATATGCCCATTGAAAGGGAGCACAGAATACCAAGCAGGATCACCAAAGACGTTACTATTTTAGCTGAGCGATGACGAGTAAAAGAAAAGGTTTCGGCTACCCATGCTGTAACAACTTCGTGTAAAAAAATCACTGAAGTAAGTGAAGCTAAGAGTAATAAGGCGTAAAAAAGTACCGGAACAAACCACATTAAAAGAGGAGAACTTGATAATGCGTTTCCAAAAACATTAGGAAGAGCGATAAATACCAAAGAGGCTCCGGCCTGAGGCTCTACGCCGGGCACTGAAAAAACTGCAGGGAATATGATAAGTCCAGCAATAATTGCGACCATGGTATCCATGAAAGCAACTGATATTGCGTTACGAGACAGATTGGCTTCACGACGGAAATATGAAGCATAAGTGACAATGCCCATGCCCAGACTCATGGAGTAGAAACACTGTGAAAGTGCTGCCAACACGGTTGAAGGGTGGACGTTATCAAAATTCGGTTTAAGGATAAATTCTATACCTTGTTTGGTCCCAGGCATGTTGAAAGCAAAGATCATCAGTAAAATTAAAATGATAAATAGTGCCGGCATAAAAATTCTTGAAGAATTTTCGATCCCGCTTCGAACTCCTTTGGTGATCACGAAATGAGTGATGCCTATGGTTCCTAAAAGGCAGACTACAGGTTTCCACGGATCAGTTACAAAGTTATTAAAATTGCTAACATAGGCAGAAGGATCTCCGTTTACCACTTGCTCGGCAATTTGAACGAAATTTCCTGCTAAGGCATCGTAAAAATAGCAAAGTACCCAACCAGCTACTACGTTGTAGTAACAGATGATGAGAAATGCAATAAGTACTGCCCAAGGTCCTACATATTTCCATTTAGTTCCCGGAGCCAAAATGCCGTAAGCGCTTCCTACGTTGGCACGAGCATGACGTCCTACTACAAATTCTGCAATCATGATAGGAAGGCCAAAACACAATACGCAGGCAAGATAAATAAGAATAAAAGCACCGCCTCCGTTTTGTCCGGCTTCCATCGGAAAGCGCCAAATATTGCCAAGTCCTACTGCGGATCCGGCAGCAGCCAAAACCCCGCCTAATTTAGTGGCAAAGCCAGTTCTATGTGAATTGATCATAAAAAAACTCCTGTCCGTTTTTTATTTGAAGGACAGTTAAAAGATAATGTGCTCCCAAAAATATTGGGGCATGATTTGAATATCAGGAAAATATTTTTGTTATATGCAACAGACAGTATATTGATATCATCCATCACATGAATGCGGAGTAAGGTAGCCCTGCTGATCTCAAATAAGATCTTTGGCCGGTTCTTCTTGGTGTTTGCCAGTGAAGTTCACCTAGAAGGCGATCCTAAACAGCCCGCTCTTCGGCTTGTTTCCAAACCAATGCATTATAGCATTTGAAAGATACAGAACGGGTACCCTATACCTCTGAGCTAAAGTCATGAGATTATGACATCAACGTAATAAGTTCACAAACCGAATTCAGGTCGTATCATTTCGACCCACTTTGCAATGCGTTCGTCGGTGAGTTCCGGCTGATTGTCCTCGTCAATTGCCAAACCTACAAAGTGATTTTCATCAAGAAGCGGTAACGGACTGGTGAAGTCATATCCTTCCGTCGGCCAAAAACCTACAAATTTAGCTCCCCTGAATTGGAATGTTTCGTAAAGCATGCCCATACCGTCTAAAAAGGTATCAGGGTAGCCGATTTGGTCACCAGTACCAAACAGAGCTACGGTTTTACCAGAAAAATTCATGGTTTGCAGTTTAGGCATAAATGCATCCCAGTCTTCCTGTAATTCGCCGATGCTCCATGTAGATGTACCGATGATTAATTTTTGATAATCGGCCATCTGTTCACCGCCTTCGCTAATATCAAAAAGATCAATTTTGTCTTTCCCTAAAGCATTGGCGATTTTTTCAGCGATTATTTTGGTAACGCCGGTATAAGTACCGTAAAAAAGTGCAATTTCTTTCATAAAAAATTAAAAAAAGCGTTGAAGGATCCTTGAGCATCATTATATATGACTAGCTGTCTGAACAGGTCAAGTAAAAGGTAACAATGAGAGCACACACACGTTTGCGATGCATTTCAAAACTTCGTGCACTGAAAAAAAGCAAACGAGTGAGTTTTGAAAATTTGGGTTTAGTCACATTATTTAATTGAATTTTAATAAAAAGTTTTACTATACTAGAAGAAAAATACGTAGTTTAGGGGGCCAAAATGGCTTTGCCAGATATTTCGTCAATGTTAACTGAATTGCCAAACGGCAGGTCTGGCGAAAATTGTGAATATGACAGCCTTTATCTCGAGCTTGAAGCAATGGCTGTTCCCGTTGCCGGTCAGGAAATGGGTGAAGAGGTGACCGAAGGGCGCGACGCTGATTTTCGCAAACTGCAGCAATCCTGCGAAATATTATGGAAAAAAACCAGAGATTTGAGAGTAGCCGCGTACTTTACCATAGCCGATTTTTGTAATAACGGGTTAGATGGGTTGGAACAGGGATTAACCCTTATTGATTATCTTGTTTCAAATATGTGGGACGAAGTTTATCCGCAACTTGATCCAGATGATGACAATGATCCCACCGAGAGGATTAATTCACTGGCCATGATTTCTCCGAAGCAAGGAGCATTTGGGGATCCCATAATGTTTATGAATCGTGTTCGAGGAGTAAAACTTACAAATGAATTGCCTTATACCCTGCGCGATTACCTTATTGCCCAAGGAATTTTGGATAAGGGAGATGAAGAATTAGACGCTGCTTTTATGCAGGCGCAAATACGGGCTTTACCTTATGAAGAAATGGAAGAAAAGTTAAAGCTTGCTTTGCGTATAGTGGAGTTGCTCGCCGGCATTGCAAAAACTGTCAATGAAAAAGTAGGACAGACCGGTTATCTAAGCTTTGACTCGCTTGAAGGAGAATTGAGGCATTTAAAAAAGTTTTATGAGTCGGTGTGTTCGCAAATGCACGTTAATTCTGAAGCAAAAACAGATGTTGAAGAAGCTGTTTCAGAAAAAGAGATGCAGATTCAAAGTGATAAAAGAGTTGTACAAACAACAGCCAAGATCACGGACATAGCATCACTGCAAATTATCAACAGATCCGATGCATTGGTTCTCATACGTAAATGTTCAGATTATTTTTCAAAAGCAGAACCTACAAGTCCGTTGCCTTATCTGTTGAACCGCGCTTTACGTATGGCTGATATGAATTTTGTAGATATTTTGGCAGAAATTGATCAGAATTCACTTGATAAAGTAAAAGAACAGCTGGGGGTCTTGCCAACTAACAGCTGATAACAATACGATATGCAATAAGCTTAAAACTTAAGGAAAATAGTCGATGGCCAATAACAGTTCTCAGAAATTTATCGCTAAAAATCGAGCCCCACGAGTTCAAGTCGAGTATGACGTGGAACTTTACGGAGCCGAGAAAAAAGTTAACTTGCCCTTTGTAATGGGAGTAATGTCGGATCTTTCAGGAAAGCCGGCAGAACCATTACCGAGAGTTGAAGAGCGTAAGTTCGTAAATATTGATGCAGATAATTTTGATGATCGCATGAAAAGCATCAAGCCGCGAGTTGCATTTCAGGTTCCGAATGTTTTGAACGGAGAAGGTAATCTGTCGGTGGACATGACATTTGAGAGCATGGAGGATTTTTCCCCTGATAAAGTTGCAGAAAAAGTTGAAGGGGTTAAACAGCTTTTGGATGCCCGCAGACAATTGGCCAATCTACTAAGTTATATGGATGGAAAAACCGGAGCTGAAGAGCTCATTAGCAAGTTACTCGAAGATCCGGCTTTGCTTAAGGCTTTGTCTTCTCAAGCCAAGCAGGAAAGTGCTAAAGCCGAACCGAAAAAGGATGAGGAGTAAAAAATGTCTGAACAACTGCAACAGCAACAGGTTGCCCAAAATGCCGAAACCATGGAGTTGTCGGATTTTGACAAGCTTCTTAATCAGGAATTCAAACCAAAATCAGAAGAAGCTGATCAAGCGGTCAAAGGTGCAGTCAGAACTTTGGTAGGCCAAGCTTTGGAGCATGCTTCGCTTGTAAGTGACAATGCTGTAAAAACCATCGAGGGAATTATTTCCGAGTTGGATAAAAAATTAAGTGCTCAGGTTAATGAAATTATTCATCATAAAGATTTTGAAAATCTTGAGAGTGCCTGGCGCGGACTCAATTATCTGGTGACCAATACGGAGACCAGTTCATCACTTAAGATCCGTGTATTGAATGTCAGTAAAAAAGATATTCAAAAGACATTGAAAAAATTTCGCGGAACTTCTTGGGATCAGAGTCCTTTGTTTAAAGATCTTTATGAAGAAGAGTACGGATCTGCAGGTGGTGAGCCTTTTGGCGCCATTGTCGGCGATTATTATTTTAATCAGACGGCGCCTGATCTTGAAATTCTGAAGGGAATTTCTCAAATTGCAGCAGCAGCTCATGCTCCGTTTATTGCCGCAGCAGATCCGTCAATTTTGAATTTGAGTTCTTGGCAAGAGCTTTCCAATCCTCGCGATCTCACTAAAATTTTCTCAACTCCTGAATATGCCGGATGGAGATCGTTCAGAGAATCGGAAGACAGTCGTTATGTTGCTTTGACTTTACCCCGTGTACTAAGTCGTGTTCCGTACGGAGCAAAAACCAGTCCGGTTGAAAATTTCGATTTTGAGGAAGATACCGCAGGCGGAAACTCCGATCGCTATGTGTGGATGAATGCAGCGTATGCGATGGGTGTAAATATCAATCGTTCTTTTGCTGATTACGGTTGGTGTGCACATATTCGCGGGGTTGAATCAGGCGGTATGGTTGATAATCTGCCTACTCATACTT
Source organism: Succinatimonas sp. (assembly GCA_022779845.1). GTDB lineage: Bacteria > Pseudomonadota > Gammaproteobacteria > Enterobacterales > Succinivibrionaceae > Succinivibrio. Next base: position 86,117 of record JALEXT010000022.1, on the reverse strand, counting down.
TTCCGACTGACGACGGCGGTACGGTTATGAAATGTCCTACGGAAATCGCTATTACCGACAGACGCGAAGCAGAGCTGTCTAATAACGGATTCCTGCCGCTTTGTTATTGGAAGAATACTGATTATGCAGTTTTTCTGGGCGGGCAGACTGTAAATAAGCCTGCAGAATATGACAATCCGGATGCATCTGCCAATGCAAAGCTTTCGGCAAGATTACCGTATATTTTCGCAACTTCACGTTTTGCACATTATTTAAAGTGCATAGTTCGTGACAAGGTAGGATCTTTCAAAGAACGTGCAGATATGGAAGCATGGCTTAGTAATTGGATTTCCAATTATGTTACCAGTGATCCTAATGCCTCAGATGAGGTCAAAGCTAAATATCCTTTGGCAGAGGCTAAGGTTGTAGTAGAGGATGTAGAAGGAGCTCCCGGTTATTACAATGCCAAGTTTTATTTAAGACCGCATTATCAGCTTGAGGGATTAACTACTTCTTTAAGACTTACTACGAAAGTTCCCAGCGGATCCAAATAATCACTAATTTAAAAACCGTAACAGAGGAGATGACATTATGGCATCAGATTTCTTCATAAAAATTGACGGCATTGATGGTGAATCAAGCGACAAAGGGCACTCCAAGTGGATTGAGGTTCTTGGTTTTGAACACGGTTCTGTGCAGAACATAGGTGTTGGAAGGGCTACCGATGTTTCAGGACGCGGGCAGTTCGTACCTTTTGTTTTTACTCATTTGGTTGACAAGGCTACTCCAAAACTCCAGCAGTTCTGTATGTCAGGCCAAAAAATTGCCAAAGTTCAATTTCAGGTTTGCCGTGCAGTTGCAGGTCTTCAGACTCCCGTCTACGAGATCACCATGGAGAACGTGAAAATTGCCAAAACCCAGGTAAAGAGCGTAAGCAGCTCCGGTAACGGTGCATCCTTGCTTGACTCGTTTGTCGGTGCTGACGGAGTATATATTCCTACCGAAGCTGTGGAATTGGTTCCCGGCAAGATGACATGGAAGGTTACTGCTATTAAACCTGACAATACCAAAGACGGTGCCGTTGAAGCTTCGTTTAATCAGATAGAAAATGCTTGATCTCTTATAGTACAGGCGTTTTTTAGGATCATGGCGCCGCATATGCGGCGCTTTTTCGTAATGAATTGTTATGTCAGCAGTTTCTTTTAAAACAGGTGACGGTTTTGTTCCGGGAGTATGGTCGCGTCTTATAAGCGGCAGTACTGCTACGAGGGCATTAAATGATCTGGACGCTTTGACAAAGGAGATCACAGCTAATATTGAATCAATTCTCAATTCGCGATCGCGACCTAGTTTTAAGGAGTTAGATGGCGATCCCGCGTTGCATTTTAGTGTGATCGGTATGGGGATAGACGATTTTTGCGGATGTCATCATAATGACAGCACCATTGCTAAGATCAGAAGTGAAATGACAGAACAAATAAAACACTTTGAACCTCGACTTGATCCAGAGAGTCTTGTGGTAAAAGTAAACGGAGAAGATGAGAACCGTCGCGGAAGTCTTATTATGGAAATTAGCGGACGGATCAATGTCAAACCTTTTGATGAAGAATATATGTGCTGTTATCAACTTGATCTTGAAACAGGGATCCCGATGTTTCGCAAGACCGGTGAACATACATGAAAAGCAGTTTTCTTGAATATTATCGAGCTAATCTTGAACATTTGCGGGAGCTTTCTGCAGAATTTGCAGAGCAATATCCTAAGGTCGCATCCAAACTCAATATTTCTCAGTTACAAGTTCAGGATCCGTTCGTAGAGCGCCTGTTAGAGGGAACTGCTTTTCTTGCAGCACGAGTTGAAAAAAAATTTGATGACGGTTTCCCTCAGTTTTTACAATCATTGTTACTAAGACAGTGTCCGCTGTTGGTGTCACCTGTTCCTGCTGCAACTGTGTTGTATGCAACAAACAAGACCAATAACGATCAGTCATCAAGCTTTTCTGTGTCTGATCGTTTTGATGCGCTGACTTCGATGTCTAAGACTCCGGTAAGTTTCTCTCCGCTGTGGAATGAGTCGATACTGCCAGGTGAAGTCAAGGGAGTAAGTTATGTAATTTCGGTTGCAAATGAACTTCCATGTGCCGATTTAAAACTTTTTGAGAGTAAGTCCGCATTGTGCATCGATTTAAATTTTACTTCGGTGATGGATGCGGCTGTATCTGATGATTTGTGCTTTTTCCTTAATATGCCTGATTCTGATGCGTCCGTGACTATAGAAGCATTGGAACAGGGATTGACGGGTATTTATTTAAAATCCGGTGATGAATGTGTTCGGGTTGAAGAAGTGATCCCCAAGCTCAGGATCCTTTCTGAGGAAAAGCATCTTTTGGAAAAAGCCGTTAAAACATTGCCCGGACTGGCTTCTTTGTACCTTTTCTTTTGCTATCCTTTTTTATTTCGCTTTGTGATTTTTTCTGGATTGGGGAAAAAAATCCGTCTTTTTAATAAAACGGATTTAAGGGTAGTGATGGTCTTTGATCGTCAATTTAAATTTAATCGGGCCTTAAGAAGTGACAGCTGGCTTTTAAATGCTGTGGCGGTGATTAATCTGTTCCAAAAGCGCAGTGATCGTTCCTCTGTTGGCGGTGCTCATGAGAGTTTGTGTTCTTTAGATCGCATGAAGCCGTTGGATTATGAGGTTTTTTCTATAGATTCGGTGGAACTTTATAATCGAAATAATCGTCAGACTGCGACTGCGTTACCGTTTTATTCATCATCTTCTGCTATAGATGATGAAGCTTCGGCGATATTTTTTTCACAAAAGAGAAAGGAACGTTTGAACGGGTTGTATCGTAAACGCAGTTCTTATACTAAGACAGAAATGTATCTGGCTTTTTCTGGAGATCGTTTTAATGCAGATCCTTCAGATTTTTTTGAATACACGGCGGTATGTTGGGCATCAAACGCCGATTTGAGTGCGTTTGTAAGATCTGATGCATTGTTTAAACAACGCGGTAGTGAGGTAGCTTTTAAAGCAGTTGTTCCAGTGAGTCGTCCTGGCATGCCTTTATTGATGCGTGGCAATAAAGAAGGTTTCTCTGGACTTTCATATGTGATGATGAATTTATCGTCACTTATGTATCAGGATGAAGAAAGAGGAAAGTCTGTTTTAAGGCAGATGATAGGGGCTTTTTATCCTGGTGATAACGACGAAAAGATCCTTTTGCAAAATGCTGTTGCCGGATTTAAGTCTGAAAAAAGAGTTTTTCGTTTTGTACAACGCGGCAGTGTTTTTTATGAACAAGGGTATAAGTTGAAAGTGATTCTGGATGAGAAGGAACTTACCGGAATGGGGGTATACCTGTTTGCTTCTGTTTTCAGGCACTTGATCACTAATTTCTGTTCTATAAACCTTTTGGTAGAGCTTGAGGTTTGGGGACTTCACAGAGGACTTATTGCCAGATGGGATCAAAATCTTTAGGGATCCGCAGGATCCTGAAAAATTTTAGGGCCGGCTCTGAGAATGATTTTATCGAATTGGTCAGAGCATTTGACAGAGCTTGCTCCAGACAAAGTGCCACAGGATGGGCAGATTCCTGTGTCGATGAAACTTTGCGTTTCGGACAACGACCGTCCATGAGCTCTTCTGCAAGAAATGTAGCTGGTGTAACAGAGCTTTCCAATGCCTCAGACAGTGTCTTTATAGAAGTATATGCACCGGGACTTTGCGGTGTCGACGGTCCCATGCCTCTTGATGTTACGGGACAGGTTATAAGTCAGTCTCGCAACAATTATGATTATGCGTTACAACGATTTTTAGATATTGTTAATCATCGTTTTATTTCCTTCTATTACCGTGCCTATGCGCAGCACAGTACATCGATAAGCTTTGATCGTCATTCATTAGATCTTCCCCGAAGGTTGCAACGTTCATTTTCCGGTGCAGACGGACAGGGAGTCATGAATTTGCCGCCTTTTGCTGCCGAAGCATTTTCGCCTTATACCGCTTGTGGAAATATAGGGAAAAAGTCTTTGGCTATGATTTTGGAATCTTTTTTCGGCTTTGAAATAAAAGTTTGTGATCGGATTTTCAGTAAAAATGTTATTCCTAAAAAATTCAGGTGCATTCTTGGCAGAGGGGCAAAACTTGGTGAAGATACTCAAATTGGTGCACATTATTACAGTAATACTAAGAAATTTTTACTGAAAATAGGTCCTTTGGATTTTGATGACTGTTTGGCGTTTATGCCTGGAAAAAAAAGATTTAATCAGCTGTGCCAACTTGTAAATTTCTGTTTGCGCAAACCGCTTGAGTTTGATCTGGAGTTGATGGTCAGGAAAAGCAGTCTGCGAGGGATCACTTTAAACGGAAGTTATGCTTTAGGTAGCAGTACTTTTTTTAAACACAGCGATCAAAACGGTCACTGTTCGCTGACGATTAATGCATCCCGTTTGGGAAGTATGAATACAGGAGAATAAGTAAAAGCCTATGCTGAAATTAAAGCGCATACAATTGTTCGGTCGGTTGGACGCTACAGCCTATAAGGCTTTGGAAAGCGCTACCGTATTGTGTAAAACTCGTGGAAACCCGTATGTAGAGTTGGTCCATCTTATAAATCAGATCCTGCTTGGGGATCGCAGTGATCTACATGAGATCCTTCGCTATTTCGGAATAGATGAGCCGCGTGTAGCCAAAGATATTATCAGAGCATTGGATATTTTGCCGCGAGGTGCCAGTTCGATTTCTGATTTTGCTCCTGCCATTGAAAAAGCAGTTAAAGATGGTTGGATGGCAGCTTCTCTTGTTTACGGCAGTGCACAAATTCGTACCGGTCATTTGCTTTTGGCCATAAAACAGGACAGCGAACTTTCAAGACTGTTAAATGATATTTCTCCGGAATTTATTAAGATCAACGGAGAACTGCTTCAGGAAAAGTTTACAGAAATTACTAAAGATTCAGCAGAATCGGTAAAAGCTGTTCAGACAAATGCCGCTGAAACAGCTACCGGTCAGGCAGGAGAAATGTTGTCCTCTCCTGCTATGGGAAAAGGTGAAGCGCTTGCTCTTTATACAGTTGATCTTACGGAAGAGGCAAAGGCAGGACGTATAGACAACATCGTCGGACGAGATGAAGAGATCCGTAAGATGGTGAATATTCTCATGCGCCGTCGACAGAATAATCCTATTTTGACCGGTGAAGCAGGAGTTGGGAAAACGGCGGTTGTCGAAGGTTTTGCCAAAAGGTTGGCGGACGGAGATGTTCCTGATTGTTTAAAAGGATCCATATTGAAATCTTTAGATCTCGGTCTGCTTCAGGCCGGAGCTTCCATGAAAGGAGAGTTTGAAAATCGTTTAAAGCAGGTTATTGAAGAGGTACAAAGTTCGGATGTTCCCATTATCCTGTTTATCGATGAAGCTCATCGTCTGATAGGAGCAGGGGGCAGTGCCGGTCAAAATGATGCGGCTAATTTGTTGAAACCTGCACTGGCTCGAGGACAACTTCGTTGCATCGCTGCTACTACTGTGCAGGAATATGCAAAGTATTTTGAAAAAGATCCTGCATTGACCCGTCGCTTTGAGAATATTTTGGTAGAAGAGCCTGATGATGATAAAGCCGTGCAAATGCTGCGTGCTATGTCAGGAATGCTTGAAAAGCATCACCAGGTAAGAGTTCTTGATGAGGCTCTGACAGCTACGGTAAAACTTTCCCGCCGTTATATTCCGGCGCGTCAGCTTCCTGATAAAGGCGTTAGCATCTTAGATACAGCCTGTGCCAAGGTTGCTCTTTCGCAAAGTTCCGAACCTGCAGAACTTGAATTTTCGCGGCGCAAACTTGAAGCTTTGAAGTTGGAACTTGAGATTTTAAAACGCGAGCAGGCTGAAGGATATTCACATGCAGATGACGTTTTATCGCTTACAAAGAAGATTGATGCTGAAGAAAAACATAATGAAGAGCTCACAGCGAAGCTCGATGCAATCAAAGCTCAGGCTCAAAACTATTTTGAACTAAGAAAGCAGGGAAGTGCTCTTGCACAGCAGCAAGGATCTGTTGGAGACGAGCTTGAGAAAAAACTGCAGGAGGCTCGGGAAAAGCTTAACTCCTTGCAGGGAGAAAGTCCGATGCTGTTGCCTGAGGTAGATGCTCAAGCAGTATCAAGCGTGATCTCCGATTGGACGGGAATTCCTTTGGGCCGTATGGTCAAAGATGAAATAAAATCAGTATTGCATTTATCTGAATACCTGCAACAGAGGGTTATAGGTCAGTCTCATGCAATGGATCTTATTGCCAAACGTCTTATGACAGCCCGTGCGGCGCTAGCGGATCCAAATCGTCCTATTGCGGTATTGATGTTAGCCGGGCCTTCCGGAGTCGGAAAAACAGAAACTGCTTTGGCATTGGCAGAACAACTTTACGGTACTGAAAGCAATCTTATCACCGTAAATATGAGCGAGTTTCAAGAAGCCCATACGGTGTCGACTTTAAAAGGAGCTCCTCCGGGATATGTAGGATACGGAGAGGGCGGCGTATTAACTGAAGCGGTAAGACGTCGACCTTATAGTGTGGTTCTCCTGGATGAAATAGAAAAAGCGCATAAAGATGTGCACGAGATCTTCTTCCAAGTTTTCGATAAAGGACAAATGGAAGACGGTTCGGGACGTCTGGTTAATTTCAGGAACTGCGTCATTATTCTTACTACTAATGCAGGTGATGAGGAAATTGTTGAGCTGTGTAAGGATGAAGATCATCTTCCTGATATGAAAACTTTGGAAGAAGCGGCTCGTCCTGCCTTAAGAAGAGTATTCCCAGCGGCACTTTTGGGCAGACTGTCAGTGATCCCGTATTATCCTTTGGGAAAGGATGCTTTAAATCATATTGTTGATTTAAAACTTAAAAAGATAGTTAAACGCGTAAAAGAAAATTATCGTGCACAGCTTGAATATAGTCAGGCGCTGCGTGATGAAATTATTTCGCGTTGTAATAACGCCGCATCAGGCGCCAGACTTATAGATGCTATAGTCAATAATGATCTGTTACCGGATATCAGTGCAGCCTTTTTAGAGCAAATCATGGAGGGTAAAGAGCTTAAGTCGGTAAAAGCCGATGCTAAAGACGGAAAATTTGTGTACAGCTTCGTATGTAAGGAGGATTGATATGCCTACACCTGCTGCAACACTTTTGAATACAACCGCAACTGCTGATGTGGTTACCGGTCCCGGAATGCCTCTGAACCTTGTAAACGGTTTGCCGGTAGCTTGTATGGGGGATACCGTGGTAGGACCTGTTTGTACCGGTGTTATAGCCATGAGTACTGCAGTCAACCATATTATCAAGGGACGACCAATTGCCAATATTGGAGCCATGGTAACCGGAGTCAATCCGATCACTGGGATCCCGGTAGCTACGGCTTTGGCCGTTTCGCCGAATATTAATCGGATCGTTTAAAGCATTAGTTCAGTACGGGAAACGGGCTTTTGACATAAGGAGAAGCACAAATGGAAGGAAAACTTCAACTTTTCATTGATTTCTACAAAAAGCAGAGTGATGAACAGTCAAAAGAAACCGAGCCTGTACTGCAACAGCAGCAATTTACAGATGATCGGGAACAAGAAGAAAACCGGAAAAAGGTAAAAGGTCTCATGGCGCAAGATAACTTATTTGCGCCGGATGAAATTTACGATTTTGTATTTGAAGAAAAACTCAGTACCGGCTTTCAAGGAACAGTCAAAGTAAAACGTAAAACTCAACTGAATTTGATGTCTGTTGATTTGGACAAAACTTTAGTAAGAGTTTGTATTGGCATTAACGGGGTTGACGGTAAGGTTTCGCAACGATGGATTTGGGCGCTGATTGATTCCATAAGCTATGAAGGGAAGACCTCTTTTAAAAATCAGAAGGGAGATTCTGAACTTTTATGTGTTTATTTGCTGAAGCTGATTTCGCCTTTAGCCAAACTTAAAAGCTATTTCGGAAAACGTTCTTTTATCGATAAAAGTGCTACTGAAATCCTAAAAGTGATCTTGTCTGGCTATGGCAAATCAAAGGATAGAAGTGCTGATAAGAATAATTCATTATCCGCACAAGATCCTGAAAATATTAAATTTCACGGATTGGATGTTTTTCCTTATGATTTTTTTATTCCGGATTTTTCAGAAATTTCCGACAGTATCGGACTTAAAGAATTATCTTTGGCCGTTCAACAAGGAGATGAATCCGATCTTGATTTTTTCAATCGTCTGCTCATAGCCGGCGGAATAAATTTTACTTTCGTTCATAAACGAGATGCTTGCTCTATAGTTTTCTCTGAAACGGCACATTTTGTAAAAGACGAAGATTGTCCTCAAGTTACTGCTGAAACAAATAAGGTAACAGATCTAACTAAATTTGAACTTCTTGATGAATTACGTTACTCAAAAAAAGGAAGCAGTGAACAGAAAGCTCAAGCTCATGCCGAAGCTTTTTATTCTACCTTGTTAGGCGGTGAATGTGCCTCCTTTAATTACAACGGAGGAATGGATCTTGTCAGAGCCCAAATTAAGCGTAATTTAGAAAGACGTAATGACCGCAACAATATAGTTTTTTCGGCAAAAATTCAAAATGTTTCCTGTTACCCAGGATGCATTCTTGATATCGCTAATTTTGACTGCGGTAAGCAAATTCTGATAGAACGCAGTCTTACGCATGTAAATACACTGGCGGATACGGTCTATCCTTTATCACATCAACTTTGGGGATTGGTATTAGACGATTCGGGATCGACTGTTGAAACATCTCAGGAAGGCTCGAAAAATACTTTATCAAAAAGAGCTGATCGTTTAGGTAGTTTTGCACCGGATCCTGAGCAAATTATTCAGGCCCTTTCCTTGCATCCTGCTGTTGTGTGTGACCCTTCAGGAAATATCGAAGAGACCGTTACGGACAGTAACAGTCTTGTAACAAAAAATATTGAAGAGAAAAAACAAAAAACCAGGACAGTGTGTACATTTGCACATATGTTTTATGCAAGACTTCAGCCTGAAGGGAATGTGGTGTTAGTGAAAGTTTTGCCTGGTTCTGAATTTAGCAGACAACATATTCCTCCAGTCGGAACAAAGATCCTGTTGCTGATATCGGGCGGAGTATTTTTTATGTACTCCTATAGACAGGATGATCTATGTAACGAAACTGATAATGTCAGTGGTTTGTTATCGTCAGCGGTAACGGATATTTTTGCCGAAAGTAGAAATTCCAAATTAACGCTTAATACTGCTGTTAATGGGACAGATTTTAAAAAGAATTACGAAGGGGAAGCTTCGATAGTTCTTTCACGTTACAACAATGTCATTGAATACATAGCAGAGAAAATAAAACGCAGTTCTACGGATGTAGAACGTTGTATGGCTTGGCTTGAAGTCATAAGTAATCGGACATTTATAGCTGAAACTTATCTTGAAAAGTATGAAAAGAAGGTAGATGACGCTCATAATCGTTATATTCAGTTGAAACAATTGCTGAATACGGCTTTGGAAAATTTTTCAAATGCGCGAAAAAATATTGATTTGTCATTAAATGATCCTGAAATTTCAGGACAGGAAAGACAAAGTTCATATGAATCAAAAATATTAGCTTTGAGAGCAGAATATAAGCTGGACGATTTAAGGGAAAAATTTAAACAATTAAATAATGAAATAAAAGATCTTGCAAAAGCTCTTGTAAATGATCTTGGATTAGAGCAAATTAAGCAATCCGACGGCCAGTTGCCGTTATTCGGTGAATCAGCTACTTATTCAGAACTTGATATAACCTCAGATAATGATCTTAGTGTATTTGCTGAAAATGAGTTGAAATTGCAGGGTAAACGAATTGTCCTTACTGCTGACAATATTGAAATAAATGCCAATGAAGCTGTAAAACTTTATTCAGAAAATGCTATATCACAAGCGGTAAAAGCTGCCAGTATATCTCTAAAAGGTGATGGGGCTACTATTTTTGGACCAGGGACATACAGCGGTTATGACGTAAAAAAAGATGAAACATATAATACGTCTAATATGTTTTCAAGTACTTTTGCCGTCAAAGGATATAACGGTATTTCAGGATCTGCTTTTAATATAAGTTTGGGGGCCAGTAATAATTTGGCTTTAAAAGGATCTCTTGGTACCGGAATGAATTTTGGTTACGGTGCTATTTCGATGACTTCGGAACGGTTTAATTATATTTCTGAAGGAAGAAGAGATCTTATCGCTAATATGGCTAAATTCGGTATCGAATTTGGTACCGATTTAGCTTTGTCCTTGGGAGCGACGAATAAGTCTGATGTTACTATAAAAAACGTTGTTATTAATACAGTAAATACAATATATGACGATGTGATAACCGGTATTGATAAATCCCAGATTATCAACGGAAAGGTAGAAGAGACAAACAAAGCCGGTGTTACAGGAGGGCAAAAAGCTTGTTGTTATTTGGAATCGGTAATGATTGCGATTTCCGTGATGCTTGATTATATATATGACGTTTGCAAAATTGTCTATAGCAGTGAAGATGCGGATATTCAAAGAAAAGATAAGGAAAATGGTACAACAAGACCAGATAAAGACAAACCTTATTATTTACGCTCGATAGATAATGCTTCTATTAGTAAACTTGATCAAACACGATTATATATAAATTATTTGAAAATAGTGTGTAACTTGACCATAGCTGGTGTATTAGCTGCAGAGGCCGGCGGAGGAGTTACAAAAAATAATTTAACTTCAATTGCTATCAATTCACAACGTTATAAATTAGAGACTCCGCATTTACAAGGTCTTGCAAGAGAAGAGCAGAAAGATAATTCTCCAAGTGCCGGAGAAGAAATTCAAAAAAAGCAAGAGCCAATAGATAAGACAAAGCAAGGAGGAGAAGAGCAGCAAGAGGGAGAAAAGGATCTTTTGGACAGTCAGGATCAGCCTAAAAATGAAGGTAAAGTTGTAAATGCCGAGAAAAATGATGCTGTAAAAGAAAATTCAGAAAAGCCTGTTCAAGGAGATAAAGCAAAGCAAAGAGAACAAGATCCGCCTGAACAGGTAGCGCATGGGGAGCAGGAACATCGGGTCAATCAAGAGCAGCATGATCATGAAAAGCCGGATGACCAAGTCCAGTAGGTTCATCAAGAACACTGGTAATAGCAGGATCTTTCAAAATTACAGAATCGGTAAATAAATGGAAAAAAGTATGACTGATGATCGTAATGAATCTAAACTCAGCAAAGAACAAAAGCAGATGGTAATAGATATGGCCAAAAATATGGCCGGTTCTCTTTTGATTCAGGGAGTTATGTCCGGAGTGCATCAGTTAATTACGAAATTGACAACTACCAACCATAAAAAATCAACCATCACCGGTACGAAAGAAGTGGCTCCTACTAAAGATGAAACCATATTAGACAAAAAGGAGTCTACAGCTAATAAAAATGAAGCTTCTTTGGCAAAAGACGATGTCAGAGCTCAGCAGGGAACGGTACAGGCTGCTGATACAGAAGCTCAAGCGGCTAAAACAGATGCCAGAGCGGCTGATTCAGGTGCATCTGCGATGATGAATAAAGCAGGTGCAATGGATGTTGCCGCCAAAGGCATGAAGATCAATTAACGGAGAGTCATTTCTTATGTCGGATAAACTAAATTGGCTCAATCAGCATGTTGTGCTTTGTTTGCATCGAAAGGTTCAGGAAATCGTCCGGCAGGAAAACTATGAACTGTCCTCTGACTTAAAAAACTTGGCAGATAAGTTTCCTGATTCGGAAGATTTTTTGAATGAATTGAAATTGCAGAAAAATTACAAAGAGGCTTGTCGTTTTCTTGCTTATAACCTGCACAGAAGAATTGCTGTTTGGTGGGCGTACAGATGTGTTTTGGACCTAAAAAATGAGGTTGCGAAAAATCCTGCAAAACCTCGAGATATATCAGAAATAGGAAAACCTAAACCGTTTGTGATCCCGGATTGGGCAAAAGAACCTGCCGTTTCGAACAAGGATATGCTTACACCATCAAAGATGTTGCAGGATGTAAATAAAACTTTAGACAAGCTGAAATCAGATGTAGAAAGGCTTATCGATCCGGAAGTTAGGGCTGTTGTTGATGAAATCAAAGCTATTTTTGATGATGAGCAACGTAAGCGCTATGGCATGACTTTGGATGATTGCATGAAAAAAGCGTTGGCAACATTCAAAGGAGATGAGACATCTACGCGTATCGACCCGGAAAGTCCTATTTTTAAATCTGAGATTGAGCTTAAATCTAAAATTGAAACGGTGAGAAAAGAAACGATTGATGTTATCAAATCAGTGCTTCCCAAACCGGATCTAAAAAAACAGGCAGAGCATAAATTAGCATGTCTTGACTCTGTTTACAGTTACATAGTGTCTCCAGATGATGAAAATGCAACTTTATGTCTGCAAAGTGGCAATATTATCCCTGGGGAGCCTGAAGGTTTATTGGCTTTATGCGCTTTTTGGAGTTACGGTAATCTTTCTCCGGGCGGAGCTAATGTCATAAAAACACCGATTGGTATGTTTGCAAACGGAGTGAACGGGTTGCTGTTGATGTGTGCGTTGCAGGAAGGGGGAATTTTAAAACCGAAACAACGCTATGAAAAATATTTTGAGATTGGCTATCAGACAGCGATAGGTTCTGACAATTGGGGACAAAGTGTGGAGGATAACGCCGTTCCGCATAAGGATTTGGCGGAAAGTATTAGAAGGAAAGTCGGAAATCTTGATCACACAAATACAAGATTTAAAGGATAATGTCTTGAATTTTAATATAAAATAATAGAACAGCTTTTTTAGCAGCGAGAGTGTGCTTCGTGTTGTAGTTATGAAAGCTTTTTAGCAAGAATTTTTCTGTACTGCAGAAATAAGGAGATGGTTATGAGTAAAGTGCTGATCGAACCTAAAATAGACATCTTTAAACTCCGCGATAATAGCAGTACAGTCAAAACAACAGAGAAAACAGTAGAAAAAAATTCCGGCGTGGGGATTTCACTTTTAGCAAAAGAAGATGGATTGTTTTCCGACGCAAAAATTTACGAATTTTCTTTGCATGAGCAGTTAAGTCAGTCTTTCAGTGCTTGTATAGTTTTTTATACCTTAACAGAATTTGATCTTCACGCTATAGAGCTTGATGAGTTATTGGTAAGGGTTACTTACGGAGTAAAAAGTTCAACTGTTTTGGGAGTAAACGCTCCTGTGACAGGGGCTGCAACAGATCTTCTGGGTGAAAAGCATTATCTGTGGGGAAAAATTTCCGAAGTTATTTCTCGAGGAAGTAAAAAATTTTCTTCAGGAAATACACAGGAAATAAGACATTACTATGAATTAAAATTATGTTCTCCTCTTGAAAAATTATCTTCATACTTTTCCTGGAATTACTTCTTTGATTGTAGCCTTGAAGACATCATCAAAACGCTTCTGACAGGTGAAAACGGTGTTTTGTCAGATGGAATCGGTTCCTTCTTCAAACTGGATTTATCCGCACTTAGGAATATTGAGAGATTTAAATTTTCCAAATTGTTGTTGCAGCAAGGACCGCAATCAGATCAGGACTTTCTTAACAGATTACTAATCGACAATGGCATTAACTATGTATTCGATCAAAGACAAGATGATTGTGCTTTAGTCTTTTCGGATACTTTGGCGTTTGCCGATCTATGGAAAAAAAACGATACGCAGGAAAACGAAAAATTTTGCAATCAGCATTTGGAAGGTCATTTTGCTCAGGGAAAAGCGCCAACTGATGATTTATTGGTTGACGATTTCTGCTGCTTTAAACGTCATTTTGACCGTAAAAATGAAGATGACAATACTGAGAATTTGTTTTTTGAAGAAGATGCGGCATCGCGTAATGCGTCATATTCGCTTCTTGAGAAGCAAAAAGAGCGTAATGTTGAGCGTAGAAGACGACGTATTAAAGAAGGTTGTTCTTGGAAATTATACAATCAAGTTGCAGTTCGTCCTGGGTGTGTATTTACCTTAAAAGCTGAGGGAACAAAAGGTGACAGGTCTTTTGTTGTAAGTGCTAGCGATCTTAAAATTAACTCTTCTCTTTACAATACTCCGGCGTCTGTATTTGTCGAAGGAATTGAAGTATTCGGAGATATTGACGGTCTGAGGTTGGGGAGTTTTGCATCCAGACCTGATAAATCAGTGTATGCAACTACTGAACTTCTGGCAGCTACGGTATGCGATCAAAACGGTAATTGTGATGATCAGACAGTAACAGCTTTTGAAAACAATCTGTGTACAGGTAAGGATTTGTTTTATGCAAAGTTGGATCTGTCTGGTCATGTGGTTGTAGCTCATGCCGGTAAAGATCGTTTGGGAAGCGTAAAACACCCTCGTTGCGGAAGTGTGGTTATGCTTTTGCGAAGCGGTGGAAATTTTTATCTTCAGGCATTGAGTCCACAAGCGCTTTTACCTGATTCTGAGAAATCGTTGGAGTATGGAAGAGAGCTGGCATCAGAAACAGTATTTGATAGCGGTGAATGTGAAAAACTTTTTGTTGATTTGAAACAAAAAGGTCTGTCTGACAATGGCGGACGTTATTGTGGCCGTGCTGACATGAGACTCGGTCGTTTTATCAATAATTCACAATATGTCGCATCATTGATTGCAAAAGGTGAACCTGAACTTAATCGTTATATATATGAATTGTCTGTACAGAGAAATAAAGGTAATTTGTACGACGATATTTATTTGTCAAAATTTCAAACTGATGCCAAAGAAAAGTCTAAAGCCTATAGGGAAAACAAACAAAATTATGAAAAAGTATTGAGAGATTTCAGGCAAAAAGCAAGAGAATTGAAAATCAGTGAAGCTGATCCGGAGATCAGTGCTGATGATCAGACATCTCAATTTAAACGCAAGATAGATGAACTTAGGGAACAAACTCAGTACGTAACTACGGTAACGCAAAAAAAAGAAGGCAAAAACGAAGTTTCATATGCCAGCGTAACCCTAGATGCAATTGAAAAATCTTTTAAAAAGGCTGAAAACGAACTTTATGAGTTGGCAGCAAAGATAGTAGAAGAATATAAAATAGATTTCATCAAAGACGGATCTAGTGTGTCAGGAAGATCCGAGTTGTCTTTGCTTTCATCGGATGCAATGAGTTTCAATGCAGAAGGTGATCTGACCATCCATGCCAAGAATATTAATATTATTGCCGATGGAAAAATCTGCACGCATGCCAAAGGCGATATTACTGAATATTCAGCAAAATCTATCACTCAAAATGTCGGCGGCAGTAGCATAGCGCTTAAATTGGACGGTACGAGTATTTTCTCACCCGCTGCATACAGCGGAAAGAATGTTTCTGAGGTGTACAGAAATTCAAGTCTGTTGGGATCTTCTTTTAACGTAAAAAGTTATTCTGGAGTGTCGGCATCTGCTTTTGACGTTAAGCTCAGTGCAACCAATTATCTGCAATTGTCAGGCAGTATCGGCACTGGTATAAAGCTTGGGTACGGCGCCGTATCCATGACTGGCGGAAAGGTTGACATAAATACTTCTGGTACGCGTGATATGGCTGTAGGAATAGCAAAATTCACCGCCAATTTTATAGCTGATCTTACTACGTCACTTGCTGCAAAAGACAAAAACGCTGTTGCCATCAAGGATGCTGTTTTATCTACTTCTTACACTGTATTTGACGATGTTTTGGCAGGTATTAAATCTTATAACGGATTAAACAGTGCAAAGGATAAGTTAGATAAGAATGCCGACACAATTCAAACTATAGAAGCAATAAAAGAAGCAGATCGTACACCCGAACAAGTAGCACAATTAGCCAGTGAACGGCAAAAGAGAGGAGAGCTGTATTTCAACTATGTCATGGCTATCATAGCGATGATTAACTATACCTTGGACAGGATATATGACGTATGTAAGGTGGTCTATACGTCTATGAAAATAGACGCTGATCGAAAGAATATCAAGGAAAGTGATCGCAATTCGTACATTACTCCCTTTAAAAATTCTTCAATGAGCAAGTTAGATCAGATAAGACTTTATATTACTTACGAAAAAACTCTGTGCAGTTTGATTTCGGCAGGCTATATAGCTTATAAAGGGGCAAAAGGATTTTTAAAGCCTTCATTAGCGTCGCTGTCATTGACTTCAACTTCGGTGAAGCTTGAGGGTGACAGTATGACCTTCACCAGTAAACAAAATGATTTCTTGCAAACATATCTTGCAGGAAGCGGAGCTGCAACCATAAGAAATGTTGTGCAAGGAGGACAACCTTAACCGGTACAACCTCAGGCAGGCAGTAATCCTTGAACGGTTTTCTAAGAGAGGATTTTTATATGTCGGATACTGAAAAATTGAAATTGAATGATGAACAACGAAAATATATAAGAAATGCCGCAATGTCGGTTGCAGGAACGGTTGCTATGAAAGGACTTATGGCTGCGGCTACTCAAATGATCACCATCCTTTCGGTAACTAATAAACGCAGTGCAGATCCTATTGGTGTTAAAGAAATAACTCCTACCAAAGACGAAACAGTGTTGGATAAAAAAGAAACAGCAGGCAGTAAAAATGAGGCTGCTTTGGCCAAAGATGATGTACGTGGACAGCAGGGAGCTGTAGAAGCTTCTGATACCGAAGCTCAGGCAAGTAAAACTGATGCCAGAGCTGCAGATGGAGGTGCGTCAGCCATGACCAGCAAGGCTGGAGCCATGGATGTTGCTACCAAAGCTATGAAGATCAACTAAGGAAAAATACGATGTCAGACAAACTTGATTGGCGTGAACGTCATGTGGTGCTTTTTCGGCATCGTACCGTTGAGGAAACAGTTGACCAGGAACATTACGAGTTATCGACCGAATTAGGAAGACTGGCTACAGATTATCCAGATAGTGAAAGCTTTCTTGAACAGTTAATACTTCGTAAAGATTTTAAGGAAGCTTGTCGGTTTCTTTGTTATAACCTGCATCATCGTGCTGCTGAATGGTGGGGGTATCGCTGTGTCGTCAATTTATTGGATGAAATAAAAAAAGCTCCTGCAAAAGTACGTGATATTTCTGAAATAGGTAAACCAAAACCGTTTGTCATTCCTGAGTGGGCCAAAGAAGCGCCTCTTGCTGGAGATAACACTGACTACTTTGCTGAAATACAAAACAGCATAGCCAAATTAAAAAGTGATGTTCAATCGCTTTTTGATGAAGATGTGCTTGAATTTATGGGAGAGGTAAAAGGAATTTTTGATGAGGAACAAAGAAAACTTTACGGAATGAGCTTGGATGAACTATTGCAAAAGGCAATGAATGTTTATCAAGGCGATGATTCTCCTTCACGAGTGGATCCTAACAGTCCTATTTTTAAAGCGGAGTCTGATCTAAAGTCACAGGTGGAAGCTGTAAGAACGCAGACTATCGAGACTATTAAATCAGTTTTACCTCCAAAAGATGAAAAAAAACAAATTGCCCGCAAAGCATCAGCTTTGGATGCTGTATATCGTTATGTAGTATCTCCTGACGATGACAATGCTTCCGTTTGTCTTGATATAGGTAACCTTCTTCCTGATGAACCTGAGGGGTTGTTGTCGCTGTGTGCTTTTTGGAGTTATGGAAATTTAGCTCCCGGTAAAAATGTGGTTAAGACTCCTGCAGGTATGTTTGCTAACGGACTCAACGGACTTTTGCTTATGTGTGCATTGAAGGAAGGCGGTGTCTTAACCCCTAAACAGCGTTATGAGCAGTATTATAATTTGGGATATGCAGTAGCATCCGGAGCTGATAACTGGGGAGAAAGCGTTGAAATGAGTGAAATCCCGCATGATGCAGAGCCGAAGCCTTCTACTATAAGCAGACAGGAAATTAAGAAGCAGCCTGAACGGCCTATAGGCAGATTCAGAGGATAAAAGACGTAACTTTGAAAAAGACATGAAATATGCGTTTTACCGGTAAGAATAAAGTTTTAGAAATATCCTTGTTATCAATATGGTTACTTACAGGATGTTCTGCTTCCACCAGTGATATAGGCGTATATCTGGCTGAGGATATTCAAAGTAATTACGGTTATTGCCCTACTATAGAGGTGGATGTCGTAGGAGTTACCGAAGCTGAGGAAAAACGTCTTATTGCCTATGACGTTGATCGTTATTTTGCCCCGGATTCTCAATTCAGACAAAATTTGGGCGCGGTGACGCTTAAATTTTCAGAAAATGACATGAGCTCGAAATTCATACCCGACGATGCCAGATGTTGGGAGCATTGGAAAGATAAAGGTTCTAAATATATAGCCGTGATTTCGAATTTGCCTTTGATAGTAGACGGGAAAGATAGCGCAGTAGATCCGCGTAAACTTATCATCAATATGAATGACGGGTTCTTAATTGATTCATCCGTACATTATATTGAGGTAGGCGGAAGCGGGATCATTGAACTTAAACGTCCGCCTGCAGTAGAAAAGCAAACAGAAATAAAATAACAGGAAAGAATTTATGCGTTTTGACGAACAGCTTCATTGGAGCGAAGGGCTTTTTCTGCAGCCTCATCATTTACAAAGGATGCAAAGACTGTTGGAAGATTTGCCGCGAAAAATTCGTGAAGTGACTTTGCCTTATGCTTACGGTTGGTGTGATCTGCAATTGGATTTGGATGCACTTAAGTCAAGACGTGTCGTAGTTAAGCACCTTTCTGCTATTCTTCCTGACGGTCAGGAATTGTCCATGCCGGGAAATTGCAGTATTGCTCCTCTTACGCTTGAATTTGACGGTAGTTCAGCAAACAGCGTAATGATTTATTTGCGACTTCCGCAATGGTCGAATGTTGAACCCAACTTGTCGCAGTATCAAGGCAGAGGAGGACGTTATCTTTTGAGGGAAACTCAAGTCAAAGATGAAAACAGTTCTGACAATGAGATCCCGGTAATGGTAAGAAGTCTAAATGCAAGTTTGTCTGCAGATCCCAATGATGCCTCATCATTTACTTTGTTGCCGCTTTGTCGAGTGGTATGGACTGTTATTAACTCAAGTCAACCTTCATTAAGTCTTGATGAAAGTTATATGCCGCCGTTCATTACCGTATCAGACAGTTGTCCATTGTTGTCAATGTGCAGCGAATTGCTGTTTCAACTGCGCTCTGCCAAGAACAGCTTAATTTCAGAATTTTCTGCAGACGGTTTTGATTCTGGTGCTGTGACAGCTAGAGAGCTGTTAAAAACCATTAAATTAAAGACTCTTTCTCGTTACGAACAGCGTCTGTTTGCTCTGCTGGTTCCTGAACGGATCACTCCCTTTGCTCTTTTTTTGGAATTGATCTCTCTTTTGGGGGAGCTAGAAGCTTTAGATCCTTTTCAAATTTCAAAAGACAGATTGTCATATGTTCATGATGATTGTCTGCCGGTATTTAAGAAGGTATTAGAGCGTATACGCAGTATTTTATTGCAGGGCGGAGTGAGTTCTGCTTTATCGTTTCCTTTCAAACAGAGTGATTTGCCTTATCTTGAGCTTCAGGTAACGGATGAGCGAGTATTTGCAGGAAATAATCTCTTTTTAGCTTTAAGCTACACAGGAGATCTTGCCGAAAGAATAAGAGATGTTGAAGAAGGTGATAATTTCAGACTTTTGGATAAGGAGTCTTTCGGTGATCGTATTCGCGGAGTTAAATTGGTGCATTTGCGCTATCCGCCTCAGTACTTGCCGTCATTAGTAGGAGTGGTGTGGTTTAAAGTTATGTGTGATGAGTCTGAACGTATGTGGTCACTCATTGCTGAAGAAAAAAGCATGATCATAGACTGCGTACATGATCTTTTCCCCAATTTAAAAGCAACTCTTTATGTAAACGTCGAAGAAGGTCTTGAAGTATCTTAGACGTTGAAATTCTGAATAAAATTATCCTGCTATGAATGATATAGAAACGCTGATTGCTCCTTTGCTCAGGAAGATATGCGGTTATTGTGTTTACAGAAACAACGGATACGAAGTACCGCAAGATGTTGTGCTTTCAGAGATCCGCTCCGAGTTAAATGCAATAAGTCAGCGCTCGTCGCTTAATCCGGTATTGCAACAGCAATATGCGGCCATAGAAAAACCCTTGATTTTCTTTATCGATTATACGATTAAGGAAGGAGGATTTTCTTATTCTGCTTCTTATAAGGAATTGGCGCGCAATTTCAATGAACTTTCCGGAGATGACAAGTTTTTTGATCTATTGAGACAAGCTGAAGAATCTCAAGATGATAAAGAAGTGATCAGAATTTTTTATATCTTTATGGGATTGGGGTTTGATGGTTTTTACAAACGCAAGCGTCCTGAGTTATTGGATATCATGCAAAAAACCGCGACCCATTTTGATAAGAGTGTTGATTTTAATATTTCTAAAATCACTCCAGATCTCGATTTAAGCAAGGTTGATACCGGTGCTGAGTTAAAGTGGTACCAAAAACCGCGCAACTGGATCATAGCTTCGGTAACCGTTTTGTTGTTATGTTTTATTGCCAACTTGGCGGCACTTTCTACCTCGGTTTCAGGATTCTCCGACTCTATTGATGAAGCTTCGCGAGCCTCAATATCTTCCCGTAACTCCGGCGGGATCGGGATATCCAATAATCAAAATGACTTTTCGAGTGAATTAGAGCAAGCAGTTAAGGCTGATCAGGAAAACAGGACGCTTGGTAAAAACGATGAATAAAGAATCTGTTTTGAACGCTGCCGTATCTGAAGGATCCGGAGTGTTGGGATATGTTAATGAACATCCCGTCGTATCAATATTCATTGTTTTAGTGTTGATCGTTGCGCTGTTCGTTATTGTAAGGGTGTGTTTTAAGGTTTTCGGATTATTCCGCAATCAAAAGGAAGTTGCATCTTTACGAAAAGATTTAATGGTGTGGTCCGTTCTTTCGTCCTTGGTGCACGGCGGCAAGAAAACGGACAAGGCTAAAGCTGAATTAAACAGCAGATTAGCTGCAGTTACGGCTAATTTTGAGCATATTGCTGGGATTTTACGTTCTCAAAAGTATATTAAAAATCGTCGTCCTTGGTTTGTATTATTAGGAGAACCTTCCAACGGCAAATCGTCGTTATTAAAACATTGTGATCTTGAATTTAAGTGTAGCGAATCAGAAAAAAACGGAAAGCAGCAACCGATAAATTTTTTTTACAATAATTCAAGCGTTATAGCTGATGTATCTGGCAAAGTTTTTTTTGACAGTTGGTTGGGGGGATCCAGCGCAGAGTGGACCCATATTTGCACTCTTTTGAGAAAATACAATACTCAAAAACCTTTGGACGGAGTGATCCTAACCGTTTCTGCAGATTCTCTTTTGGCAGATGATCATAAGCTTACTCAGAAAAAAGCCCAGCTCATTGCCGACGAATTGTTGCGCCTTTCAGGGCAAATACGCATGCACATCCCGTGTTATCTGATTATTACCAAATTAGATGCCGTAGTGGGATTTCGTGAGTATTTTATGTCTCTTGAAAACTCCTCAAAAGATCAAATATTTGGATACCAGCCACTGACTGACAGCGGGATCTTCAGGCAAGATGAATTCTCGGATTTTTTTGAATCTTTGATCTTACGTCTTGAAAACGGTGCCGTGGGGTTGATGAGCAGCAAGGGCGTGATGGAGCTGTCTTACCTGAACCGTTCTCGCATGGATTTAACAGGAAATATCTACCTTTTCCCGGAAGCTTTTGCCAAATTACGCTCCAACCTTGAATGTTATCTGGATACCATCTTTACCAAACAGGGTGGAGCTGTTAACCCGGGGACGTCTTTTAAGGGAGTGTATTTCACGTCAGCAGAAGATCAAGGTTATTGTTACGACAGCCGTTTTGCTGAATTGCAACATAAAAATATGGATGACGCGCCTTTATATGACAATAATTTTAGGCAAAGTCGGTCCTATTTTGTTGCTGAACTTCTGTCGCATATGATCTTGCGCCCTCAGTACGATGCCGTTTTTGTCAAATCAGAGCGTTTGCGTCGGCTTGTACCTACTCTAAGTGTCTGTGCCACTTGCGGCGTTTTATCCTGTTTTTATCTTTACGGAATTTGTTTCGAAGCCAATCCTTTGTCGGATCGTCTTGAATATGATCGACTTTATTACGTGGATCTTGCGGATCAGTTCAAAGATAAACAGATCCACGGAGCACCTCTTTTGGGAATTGATTATCGCGGTCAAGGTGTACTTTTTATAGATTCGGCAATGCCTGATGATCCGAAAATATCGCGAATGAACTTTTTCTCAGATGCACGCGAACGCATGTTGCGCAAAATAAGATTGCCCTGGAGTTTTTTCCCCGCTTCCATGTTGAAGTACGGGTGGTCTATGGATCCTGAAATTGCACAGAGGACTTTTCTCTATAATCAGTTGCAGACTAATATGGCTTTTTTGCCTTTGGTCTCATCTGTTGAGCAAAGTTTTTGTGAGCGAGCTGTAGAGCCTATGTCGCTTGAAAAAAGGGATGCTCTTTTTGAACTGATGCAGATTTCGCTTTTCCCCTATAAGAATCGTACGCCTATGGGAAATGATGTCTATAAGCCCAATACCATGCAGGCTTTTTTAGATTATTTGTATCCCCAGACTAATGATTCTCTGCGTTCTCAGATTTCAGATTTCAGACCGGGGTATGACTATTTGGCACAGTCCACAAATCGTACCATAGTCCTAAATCCTCAGTATGATGTCAGCTGTGCTTTGGGAGTACGTACTTTGGTGGACAATTGGCGTAATCTCAGCAATTATCCTACGCATGAGTATTCACGCCTAAAAAGTGATATTTCGGCTGCAAACCGTCTGATGGATGTCTCCAAACAGCTTGATGAATTGCGCAAGCTCAATGTAATGTTGCTGTCTTTGGATCAAATGCAGGCTGTAATGAATAAATACCGTACTTGGGCTTTGCAGTTCGCATCAGAAATAGAGGAAATTGACGATATGATCAGTCTGGCAACAGTCCGGACTGGTAATACGGATGACAAAAAAAATAATAAAAGCGCTGAAAACCAGTATTATGCGGCATTTGAGTCGTCTTATCAGGGGTACCGCAGTCTTTTAAATGATGACTTTAATTATTTGGTGAAATTCGGTCAGGAGCAAAAAGCCAGCGGTTTGTCATCTGAGCGTGCGGATGCTTGGGGCAACTTGAATGAACATTCTTTAAATTCGGTACGGGAAAACGTTGTTCATTTGTTAGACAGTGAACATCAGCGTCTTACCAATACAATTATTAAAGTGCAGCAGGATCCTCTTTTCCAGCATATAGATAATAACCAACCAGATTCTGAGCTTAATTATCGTGCGATAGGAGAAATGCTGAAATTATCGTTAGTTTCTACCAAGCTTCGCAAGATAAGTTCGCCTGACGATATCAATGACATTACCAAAAAAGTCGACGACGAAGTCGAGCAGTTGAAAGCTTTGGTGACGGAAAAATATGAAATGTATGCGTCGTCACCTTTAATTAAACAGTGGGCGGAGTTTTGTATCCATTACATTGATCTGCAACATACAGTGATCAGGCTTGGTATGGTTCAGCAGATCATCGATCTTTATCCGGATACTCCAAACGATATGAATTTACTGTCTGATATTTCAATGATGGTAGCTGATTATCAGGGTAAAGGAAGTGGAATAGCTTCATCTGTGTCGTTTGACATGGTCAAAGAGATCTTGGGAAAGACAGAAGTACGTCAGGAGTACAATCCTGACGGCTTTGTCGCTTATGCTTCGACTATAGCTACTTTGCGTTCTTATTCTGCAGAAAAGAAATATCCTTATTTCAGTCAAGCTGTAGCAAAGAATGCTCAATTGCAGCGTCTGGTTCGGGTATTTCAGAAATATGCTGGAGGATATTTCAATTACTGGGCACATTTTGTGCAAAATATTCACCCCAAAGCGGATTCATATACCGAGTTTTATGCTCTTTTAAGTAATACGCGTGCTTATCAGGTTAATTCACAGCTGCAAGATCTTTACGATATGAGTTTCAAAGCAGTGAATGCAGTAAGCGACGGATTGCTTGACGAGGGCGGTTTGTCACAAAAACAAGCCACATTAAAGTTATTGGATTCCAGAAGTAAGAGTCTTGATATAAGTTTCACAGATTCGTGCAATGACGAGGTTGCAGCTTGGACAGAACTTTCTGATGATGCTACTTATGCAAATCGCAAAGTGATGTCAATGGATGAGAAAGATATAAAGAATAGCTTGCAGTTGTTAAGTCGCAGTGAGATTTCATGGTGGGCTGAATTTACAGCATTGGGTTCAAAACTTTTAAAACGGGATGCATCCAGTGAAGCATCTACTTCGGTTGCCATGTATCAAAGTGATCTTAAAGTTTTCCCGCTGGTCAAAGACGGAGATCCTCATAAACGCATTTTGAGTAAAAATGATATGCGGGCATTGATGGCAATGTTTAAAGGTTTTGGATTGTCAGCAAAAAGCAATGATGAGAATTCACTCCCAGATGAATTGGCCGGCTTTGCATTGGGAAGCAGCGATAACAGTTTGCGTATTGATAAGAGTTTAAAAGCTCCTTTAGTGTTCAGTGAAGACAGCAACACGCAAGCTGAGTTTAAATCATGGTCGAAAACCATGGAAGATCTTCTGACTGTGCTTTCAGGAGCTGATCGTAGCGCCTATTACAAATTAAACCGTGTCGGGGCTGCAACGCAAAAGAGGCTTGCCAAGGAACAAGGATTCAGCGGATACGAAAGCGGAGTTATTCGATATCGTTATTTTGATTTGAGTATTGGCAAGCAAAAACGCACTGAAAAAATGTCTTCGTTTGTGAATGCGGAAAAGCCTGAAGCTGTAGCCCGCGGATCATTGGATAATCAGGCCATCACTTTTAATTTTTATCGTTTTTCAGATGATTCGGTACCAGACTGTACTTATGTAATTGACGGAGGATATCCGGCATTGCAGCTTTATTTGGATGAAAACGCCGTTTATGATGATGATGAGAAGATGACTTACGTACCGTTATTCTTAAATGATGAAAACGGAAATCGCAGTGTATTTTATATCGCCTTTTCGACAGTAGTGAAACTGCCGAAGGCATCATCATGGCCTTCATTATCATCATGGCCGTCACTTACGTTGTTTAATGATTACAGTCATTAGGATCTGTCAAAAAAATATTAAATAGCAACAATTTTAGCGTTTAACGATCAGAGAAAATTATGTCGGATTTTATTGTCAACGAAAGCAATTTCATTATTGAGGACGACTTGTATGAATCGTCTTTTGTACCAGAAGGTTTTATGCTACCTGACGGTATAGTATTCGGAGAAAAACTGGATGAAGCGCCGTCTTGGGAATTGTATTTAAGTGAGGATTTACAATTCAGACTTCTTGTGGTTAAAGAAGCTTTGGCAGAACAATGGGTAGACGGACATTTGATCCCGCAAAGCGCTTTTATGCCAATGGAACTTAAGGACGGCGTTTTTTATCTTTTAATTTCTCCTTCTTCTTTAAAACTCCAACGTTTGAGCCAGTGCCGCTTCAACGGATCTATGCGATATGCATTTTCGTTTTACAGCGCTTTGCAACATACGCGAACTTTGGATGCCGAGAGCTCATTGAGAGACGGCATCTTCTGCGAGTTATATTCAGTAATGCTTCCTTGCTATACCTTGGTTCCTCCGGTTGCTGATCGGGCGCTGTTTCGCAATGCGTTACGCGGTAAAAATGATCCGGAATCATTATTGTCTCCTGAAGAAATGGGAGGAAGCGGCGGATTGGCTTATGCTTCATGCATAAATGATCTGCGCGAGCACGGTTATGCAGTGCCTGCAGAGCATCCGTTGCTTGAAAGCGGAGAGCCTGTTGATGATTTCTTTATGGGAAAGGTTAAGATCGGGCAAATAATAACCGGTCCTCTATGTATCCGTCGTCAGTACCAGATTTTTGATACCAGCACTGATTATTACGTGCTGCTGATCGATAAACTTTGGGGCGATGCTTTGCTTCATACTACGGTTTTAAGTCGGATCTCCTTGAATACGGTTCCGTTAAACGGAAGAGCCGTATATGTTCTGACTTTACCCAAGCGTCAGGCCTTGGAGGCTTTGGATGATCGTGCCTTTGGTTACGATCGTCACAGCATGATGGATTTGGCACAGGCAGTAAGACGTACACGCACAGCCGTTCCTCAGGCAGATCTTAAAGATGGACTTTATGTTGAAAAATTAGGGATGATTTTGCCTTTGACTTTTTCTGCTGAATTTTATGATGACGGAAAAGTCATGTGGGATATTATTCAGCAAGGCCCATTTTCATCTGCACCGCTGATGCAAGATATTGCCTACGATATTTTGAGCGTGGCGCGTTCAGCTGACTGACGAATAATTTGTAGTTGTGATATTTTGAGTTTTTAAACATGAAAAAAGGGGGAAGCTTAGCTTCCCCCTACTTAATTTCACTTTGTGAAATTATTCATCTTGAGCCTTGATCGCGGCAATTTCTTCTGCAAGCTGTTTTTGTTTCTTTGCAGCCAGCTTTTGTTTGTCTTCAGGGGACACGTACTTGGTGAAGTAACGCATAACCAATACGAAGAATACGGGTACGAAGAAAATAGCCAATACGGTGGCAGTAAGCATTCCTCCTATTACACCGTAGCCGATTTCATTACGTCCGGCAGCACCAGCACCGGAGCTTAAAGCCAGAGGCAATACACCCAGAATGAAGGCCATGGAGGTCATCAAAATAGGACGGAAACGAAGTCTGGCTGCATTGATCACTGCTTCGGTAAGTCTTTGCCCCTGATCGTACAAATCCTTGGCAAACTCCACGATGAGAATGGCATTTTTGGATGCCAAGCCGACAGTTGTCAGCAATCCTACTTGGAAATATACATCGTTGGTAAGAGTAGTACGTACTGGTACATACTGTGTGAGCAAGGCAGCTCCGATTGCGCCGACAATACCTAACGGTACCACCAGCATTACCGCAAAAGGAATGGACCAGCTTTCATACAGCGCAGCCAAAGACAGGAAAACGATGAGCAAAGAAATTGCGTACAACGCAGGTGCCTGAGCACCGGATTGCTTCTCCTGATAGGAAACACCTGACCAAGAAATACCAAATCCCGCAGGTAAAACTTCATTGGCAATGCGTTGCATTTCATTCATGGCTTCACCGGTGGAAACTCCGGCGGCAGGAGCGCCCTGAATATTAACTGCTGATACGCCGTTGAAACGTTGTAAAAGCGGGGCACCGTAAGACCATTCTGTTGAAGCAAATGCTGAGAACGGAACCATTTCTCCCTGGTTATTCTTTACGTACCATTTTGAAAGATCTTGCTCGGTCATACGAGAAGAAGCTTCACCCTGAACATAGATCTTTTTAACACGTCCGCGATCCATAAAGTTGTCTGTATAAGACGAACCCCACGCGATGGACAGCGTATTGTTAATGTCGCTTACTGAGAGTCCCAAAGCGATGGCTTTCTCGTAATCAAGTTTCAGTTTGAAGCGAGGAGTATCGTTTTGTCCGTTGACACGAACCTGGGTTAATAAAGGAGATGCTTGAGCTGCTCGCACATATTCATCTCTTACTTTGTTCAGCATATCGTGTCCGGCACCGCCGTTATCCTGCAAATACAAATCAAAACCGGATGCCGTACCCAGTTCAGGAATTGCAGGAATGTTGAAAGCGTAGACCAATCCTTCGCGAATACCCATCAGCGGCATATAAGCACGTTGTGAGATCATGTCAGGGTGTTGAGATTTATCAGTACGTTCGGCCCAGTCTTTGAGTTTGATGAAAGCCATAGCCGCGTTCTGACCTTGACCGGCGAATGAAAAGCCCACCACATACATGATGGTATCAATATTGTCCTTTTCTGCAGTCATGAAATAGTTACTGGCCTTTTCCATGGCTGACTGGGTCTTTTCTATGGTTGAGCCTGCCGGCAAATTGGCCATGGCCATGAGCACGCCCTGATCTTCGTTGGGAAGGAAGGCAGAAGGTATGCGCATAAAGCCGAATACCAAAGCAGCGCAGATCACCACGTAATAAATCAGGTAAAGCTTGATGCTGTGAACCACTTTTTCTACATGATTCACATAGCTATCCGACATGGCCTTGAAGAAACGGTTCCACAGTTCCAAGAACTTATACACTGGAGACCAAATCCATTTAAGGCTCTTTTCTGCTACACGTACAATAAAGTTTTTAGATTGCTTTTCACGCTCAGCCGGTGATTTCAGCATGGTGGCACACAATGCCGGTGTCAGGATCAGGGCAATTAAAACCGACAGAACCATTGCAGAAACGATGGTTATTGAAAACTGACGGTAAATGATACCTGTTGACCCTCCGAAGAAGGCCATAGGGATGAATACTGCCGACAACACCAAGGCAATACCTACCAAGGCTCCGGTAAGTTCATCCATCGATTTCATTGCAGCTTGCTTCGGCGTTATGTCAGGGTGCTCGTTTAAGATACGTTCGACGTTTTCTACCACGATAATTGCATCGTCGACCAAAAGGCCGATGGCTAAAACCAAACCGAACATGGTTAGGGTATTGATGGAGAAACCGCATGCCTCCATGATGGCAAAAGCACCGAGTAATACCACCGGAACGGTAATGGAAGGGATAAGCGTGGCACGGAAGTTTTGCATGAAGAGGTACATGATGAGGACCACCAGAATAATAGCCTCTATCAAAGTATGTACTACTTCATTGATGGATACTTTAATGAACTGAGTTGTATCGTAAGGATAATCAAGTTCCATCCATTCAGGGAAGTATTGTTCCAGATTTGCAAGTAATTCCTTGACTTTTTGAGCCGTGTCAAGCGCGTTGGCACCGGCAGCAAGGTGCACCGCGATGCCAGAGCAAACGCGTCCTTTATATCTTGTTTCGTAGTTATAAGACTCTTGTCCAAGTTCTATCTTGGCGACATCCTTTAAATATACTTTTGTTCCGTCCTGATTGACACGGAGCAGAATGTTTTCAAATTCCTTAACTGTTTCCAGGTTACTTTGTCCGGTGATGCTGTAGGTGTAGAGCTGTCCTTTGACTGCAGGAGTACCGCCTAAGGAGCCGTAGGTGACCTGAGCGTTTTGAGTCTTTATAGCTGCGGTTATTTCCGTAGGACTGATCCTGAGATTATTAAGTTTTGCCGGATCAAGCCATACGCGCATTGCATACTCTGAACCGAATACCGTCACGCTTCCTACGCCGGAAACACGGGACAGAGGTTCCTTGATGTTTGATTCCAAATAGTCAGAAAGATCCGCTTCGGTGTGCTTGTCATCGGTTGCGGATAATGAAGCTACAAGTAAGAAAGCATCTGTAGACTTAGATACGTCTATACCATTTTGCTGAACTACGGTAGGCAACTGAGACTGGGTTTGTTGCATCTTGTTTTGTACCTGTACCTGCGCAATATCAGCATTGGTACCGGGTTCAAAAGTGATCTGAATGCTGGAGTTACCGTAAGAATCTGAGGATGCATCCATATACATGAATCCATCCAAACCTACCATGTTCTGCTCGATGATCTGCGTGACCGCACGTTCCGTGGTGGAAGCATCAGCGCCAGGATAACTTGCACTAATTGATACGGCAGGAGGCGCAATGGTCGGGTATTGTGATACGGGCAGAGTGTGAATAGCCAGCAGACCGGCAAGCATGATCATGATAGCTATGACCCATGCGAAAACCGGTCGATTAATAAAGAAACGTGCCATGAGTGTTTATTTCCCTCAATTACTGTTTCTGGGATTGAGCGGCGTTTTGGTCGCCTTTTTGCGGTTCAACAGCTTGTACAGGCTGTCCTTCGCGGATCTTTTGCAGGTTGCTTACGATTACCTTGTCTCCTGCATTGACGCCGCTTTTAACCAAATAGTATTTGTCAAACTGAGCGCCAAGCTGCAAATCATGGCGTTCAACTTTATTTTGCTCATTAACAATAAGGGCATAGGTAGTTCCGCCAGCTTCTCTTTGTACGCCGGATGCGGAAATTACCGTGGCGTTCGGGGTTACGCCTTCGTTAATATCTCCGCGCAGGAACATGGAAGGAAGGATGGTGTGATCGGGATTAGGTACCAAAGCACGTAAATTTACCATTCCGGTTGATTCGTCTACGGTTACTTCAGCAAATTCAAGTGTTCCCTGATAAGGGTATTTTTCTCCGCTGGCAAAATAAATGTCTACAGTGGCTTTCCCGTCTTTATTTTGAAGTTTTCCTGCAGCAGCGGCTTTTCTTAAAGCAATGTTATCTTCAACTGTTTGTCCTAAGTCGACATAGATCGGATCCAGTTGCTGAATAGTGGCCATGGGAGAAGCTTGGGCTGCTGATACCAACGCACCTTCGGTTACAGATGAACGGCTGATAGTGCCGCTGATCGGTGCATAAACTTTTGTATAAGCCAAATTGATATTTGCCGTTTTCAGGGCAGCCTGCGCTGATTGGACTGCAGCCTTGTTTGAAAGGTAGGCTGCCTGTGCATCGTCGTAGTCCTGCTTTGAGACTGCTTTTTGTTGTAACAAACTGGCAAAACGTTCAGCCTTTAACTGAGAACTGTGCAGGGTAGCTTTAGCACTTGCCAAGGCAGCTTCAGCTGATGCAACTTGCGCTTCGTAAATTGCTGGGTCAATCTGATACAGTTGCATGCCTTGTTCGACTACAGTGCCTTCTTTGAAAAGACGCTTTTGTATGACTCCTGAAACCTGAGGTCTCACCTCGGCTTTTCGTGTGGAATTGGCACGACCGGTTAAATGAGAAATTACCGGCATGTCCATGGTCAATACCGGCAGAACGTCAACCGGCAGGGCCATCTGCTGTTGTTGCTGTTGCTGTTTTTCACATCCTTGCAGACTTAGTGCCATAGCAACGGCACAAGTTATAAGGGAAAGTGATTTTAATGAAACATTCATGTTAAGTCCTTTGATGGCTAAGCTAGCGTGTCATGATGAATCGTTATGTAAGCAAATTAAAGCGCAAAAAAGATATCCATTATTCTTGTCTGTATATGCACAGGGAACTGATCATCTGAATAACTCTTTTGTTTACTGCTAAAACAGTTTAATTAAAAGAAGATCTGCGGGAGCCTTACTCATTTTTATCCAGACAAATTTTTTCTTATCAAAAGAGAAAGATTTGCACTGGTATTTCAATTGCTGAAAGACTACAAAACAACATTTTTTAGTCAACGGATTTTTGCTGTAATGTAACTGCAAACAACAATTTTCAGCATCTATAACGGTCAGGTTCTGCTTCACTCCCCGTATTAAAAGCGTTCATTCTACCTGCGTGATTAAAATATTTGACTATACAAACTGCAAAAGCTGTATGTTCAATGTTTATCTTTTTGAGGATGGAATTCCTGCATTTTATCAGATTGTAGCATATAACATACATTCGTGTATGTATGTGCTATGATCCGCTCCGTTTTTTAAACCTCTTTAATCTGGAGTACTTTTATGGCAAAGAGAACACATGAAGATGCCGAATTAACTAAACAGGCAATATTGGATTCGGCTTTCAGGTTGTTTTCAAGACGAGGCTACGAAAGCACCAGTCTTTCGGATATAGCAAGGTTTGCCGGAGTTACCAGAGGGGCGATCTATTGGCATTTTAAAGACAAAGGACAAATCCTGGTGGAGCTGTGCGAAAAAGTGAATTTAGATCGCATGAAGAGCGATGCCTTGGCAGAAGCAGCCGATCCCAGAGAAGAAGATCCTTTGTCTAAGATTGTTCTTTGGCTTAAAGAGTGTGGAGATGACAGTAGTGTGCAGTTTTATTCATCAGCTCTTTTCAGTTTGGTTGACAAAATTATGAGCGGAGCGTGTGGCTCTGATGATGTCAGAGAAAAACTTAAGGGAATGTTCGAAAAAAGAGAAGCTTTAGTCTGCTCGGCTTTACGTAATTCCGTGTTGAAAAAACAACTTCCGGCAGATCTGAATATCGAATTTGCTGTAGACGTACTCGGATCTTTTATCTGCGGGTTCGTAGAGTACATGCGTATGGGAAAAGGCGAACACCTGCGCCGCAACTACGATCGCGTCGTAAAAGGAATAATTTCAAGTTTTAAAGAAAACGAGCTTCTGCATTATTGATTTTGAATCGATCCATTCCATTAATTTTCAGGAGGAAGAGGCGTCGGTTTACCTTGGGCATCCACTTTCACATAAGTATAGTGAGCTTTGGTGACACGATAACGGATAACATTTTCCTTTTCGTTTTGCACGACGATCTTTTTTACCCACAGCTCAAGCTCTACGGTGATTGAAGTTCTGCCTCTTTTGCTACAGTGTCCGTAACAGCAGACCACATCCCCCACTTTCACCGGTTTAACAAATGTGAGGCTGTCGACGGCAACGGTTACTACACGACCGCAGGCTATTTCTCTTGCTAAAAGTGAGCCTGCAATATCCATTTGGGACATGATCCATCCGCCGAAGATATCTCCTGCAGGATTGGTATCGCCTGGCATTGCCAACGTGCGTAACAGTAAATTGCCTGAAGGCGGTTCAATTATTTTCTCTTCCTCATTTGCTGTCATTTTTTTTCTCCAAAATATATCCTTTGGTAACGTTTATATGAAAGGGTACTCATCACTGCTTTGAAAAGTATTTTAAACGAACCTTATCTTTTTTAAAGTTGACTGTGTTCGCAGGTCTTTATGGCGAGATTTTGGAGCATTCTCGATGAGCTTACTGGTACAATGTTTGCACTAAATATCAACGAGGCAAACATGCAGGATCAAGCAATTACATCGGAACGTCAGCATCAGCATCTTATCAAGGTGTCGCGTACTTTTGCATTGACTATACCCCTTTTACCAAAAGAAATTGCTGATCAGATTTCAAATGCCTATTTGCTCTGCCGTATTGCCGATACGGTGGAGGATGATCCTAAAGCTCCTGTTGATAAAAAGCGGGCATGGCTAAAAGAGTTTGCCGATTTTGCTTCCGGCGGATTTGCAGATGAAATGCAACTTATGTCGTTAAGTTCCAAAGCAGTTGAGCTGGTGGAAAAAGGAGCAAAGGAAAGTGAATTAGCTTTGATTAAGGAGATGATCCCGGTATTGAAGCGTACTTTGTCTTACCCGCAGCCAGTAAAAAGGATCTTGTCACGCGGTGTAGCTATTTTGTGTTACGGCATGGCAAAAAGCTTAAACGGCGTAACGATTGCAACTGTTCAGGATGTCGATGAATATTGTTATTTCGTGGCAGGTGTAGTCGGGGAGCTGTTAGCTTGCATTTTTGCAAGAGCAGACAGCAATATAGACAAAGAGGTTCTCTTGAAACTTTCGGTAAGTTTCGGAGAAGGTCTGCAACTTACCAATATTCTGAAGGACAGGCTGGAAGATGCAAAACGCGGAGTAAGTTTTTTACCTGATGATGCGCAAAGCAGTGAAGGAATGGCTAAATATTTAGCTTTGACCAAAGGGCATCTTGATGATGCGCTGGATTTTATTTTGCATATTCCGGTTACGCAGTGCGGGATCAGAAAATTCTGCTTACTTAATATTTGCATGGCAGTTGCAACCTTAAGACTTATGCAAGATTCATCTTTCAGCAAGAAAAAAATCACGAGGCGTAAAGTTAAATTGTTGTATCTTCTGACTTCTTTGTGTGCTGGAAACAATTTTTTTACCAAAGTTTTATATAGGATTGCAGGATGCGGATTAAAAAGTCAGCGTGAAGATCCGGAAAAATTGCGAGAGCGAGTTTCCAAGTGGGACAAAGATACATTCGATATTTTGATTGAAGATTGATTTGGGGATTTAAATGTTTGCAAAATTAGTTAAAAGCACCGTATTCATTGCCGCAGTAATTTTATTCACAGCTTCTGTTCAGGCAAAAGATTATGTAGAAGGCAAGGATTATGAGGTAAGGGGAACGGTGAAATCGGAAAAACCCGAGATCCGCGAATATTTCTCATTTTTCTGCGGACACTGTTTTGCCATGAGAGAGCAGTTTCACCAGGTGCGTGATCATTTCTCGGGAAAAGCAGAGTTTGTAATGAATCCTGTTTATGTTTTAGGCGGAGATTTGGGGGTTTATTCAGAGACAACCTATGCCGTTGCACAAGTAGCCGGAGTTGCCGATCAATATGAGGATTTGCTCTTTAAATCCATTCATGTTGACAATGAAGAGCCGCAAAATCTGGATTTCTTTATTGAAAAATTAGGGGATGTCGGCATTCCTTCTGAAAAAGCTTTGCAGTCATACAATTCATTCGTAGTCAAAGGTATGGTGTCTTCTTGGGATAATTCGGCTGAATATGCAAAGATTGAAGCAGTTCCTGAGATTATGGTCAATGGCAAATACGTAGTAAAAATGGATGACATTGATAACGTGGAGCAATTGAATGCAGTTATAGATTATTTGCTGACGCTCAACTAGGCAACATGGCTACATCACTAAACAGTGACATAGCTCTTTGAAAAAATAAAGAAAGGATCGCTAATAAAACGATCCTTTTCTGTAAGGAAAATGTATTTTTTACTTTTGAGAGGCGGCATCTTGCAGAATTTTTGAGATTTTTTGGTCTTTTTCCTGCCAAACATCGCGTAAGTGCATAGTGAACTGATGTTTGTATGCTTTGTCTCCTAAATAGTCGCCGCTGATTTCTGGGGTCACGTTCACTAATTCTATGTCGGCATATACATCCTTAAGTCTTCCCTTTAAGAGATCAATAAACGGTTTGGACGGATATCTGTTATGAGGATATACGAGCGTGGTATTAAATACGTAGTCTATATCCTTGCCGATTTCCCCTAAAGCTATGGCCACGGAAGCTGCTTTTGGCGGCATCAGGTTTTGGTATTGTGAACGCGCAAGTTTTGCTTTGATCGGCGTGAAACGGGTACCCTCGACAAAATTTATGAGTGACGAAGGATTGGCTACTAAACGTTTGCAGGCTTTTTTAGTGCTTTCGATATCAGCGTTACGCAATTTCGGATCTTTTAAAAGCTTTTCCCGTGAGTAGCGACGTAAGAAAGGCATGCCCAAAGCATAACAAGCCAGTCCTACAAACGGAATGTAGATAAGTGAATGCTTCATAAAGAATTTTGTAGTGGGAATACGACCGCGGTACACGCAACAGAGAATAATGATGTCGGCCCAGCTTAAGTGATTAGAGATCACTACACATGATTTTCTGATTTTGGGTACTTGATCGCCTGATATATGCCATTTGATATTGTTGGTAAGTTTTAAAATCATGGCATTGTCAAAAACCCAAATCCTGTAAAGCCAGAAATTGCATCTTTCACATAAATTTGCAATCAGAGATAAGGGAATGAGTATACGGATCAACCCTAATAACATGATCGGAGTGGCTATAACTACACAGTTAAGCGGTATGAGAATGCAGTTTAACAGCAAGAGCACAGGGCTCGGCAAAAAGGCCAGCATATTTAATTCCTCGTTTTAAAACCGCATTATTTTAGCAAAATAGCCGTTGTTAATATTTTTTGCAAAAAAGGGAATATAGACTGCTTTGCGTTCCAAATTATGATATATAATCCTAATCACAGACATGGACGCAAGTTTTAGTTTTAGCCTGCTTTCAGGCATATACGAACGCCTGTGCTACACTGAACGAAGTTGCGGTTGGGAAATTTTACCTGCCGCCTAAAAAAGCTGAAATAATAGAGGTATGAAAAATGGCTGATCATCCTAAGTCATTGTGGTACAACGGTAATATGGTTCCTTGGGAGAGCGCTAAAGTTCACGTAACCGCTCATGCCCTGCACTATGGCTCAGCCGTTTTTGAAGGGATCAGAGCTTATAAAACAGAGAAGGGTCCCCAGATCTTCCGTTTGAAAGATCACATCAATCGTTTGTTTAACTCTGCCAGAATTTATCGCTTCCCCGTCGGATTCTCCAAAGAAGACATCATGGAGGCCTGCAGAAAATCAATTTCTGCCAACGGTATGGAATACGGATATATTCGTCCTTTGATTTTTATGGGCGAAGTCGGCTTGGGAGTTAAATTTAAGAAAGGCGTGAATGCAGATGCCATGGTTTGTGCTCTGCCTTGGGGAGCCTACCTCGGCGAAGAAGGCCTTAAGAAAGGTATTCGCGTAGCTGTTTCTTCCTGGCGCCGTCTGGCTCCGGATACTATTCCTACCGAAGCAAAAGCTGCCGGTAACTACTTATCTTCCATTTTGATTGCCAACGAAGTGACCGGAAACGGTTATGATGAGGCAATTGCTTTGGATGTAAACGGTTATATTTCCGAAGGTTCAGGTGAGAATGTCTTTATCGTTAAGGATAAAGTTCTGTACACAGCACCTTTCACCTGCGGCTTGCTCCCCGGCATTACTCGTGATGCCGTGATCCATTTTGCTCATGACTTGGGCTATGAAGTGGTTGAAAAGAGATTGGCTCGTGAAGCTGTATACGGTGCTGACGAAGCTTTCTTTACCGGTACGGCTGCAGAAATCACTCCTATAGCATCAGTAGACGGCCTGGATGTCGGCCCCGGTCATCGCGGCCCTATTACTGAGGCTTTGCAGCAGCACTTCTTCGATTATGTTCAAGGTAAGATCGAAGATAAGTACGGCTGGCTGACCCCGTGCAATGACTGATCTGATTTTAGAATTTTAAAACGAATTGAATTTTGAATTTATAAACCCGCAATCCGAAGGACCCATGCGGGTTTTTTTATAGGAACAAAAAAATGCCTAAAGCTTATCGCTCAAGTATTACTTACAAAGAAAAGAAGATGGCCGGTGCCAGAGCATTGTGGAAAGCTACCGGTATGAAAGATGAGGATTTTGGTAAACCGATCATTGCCGTTGCCAATTCTTTTACTCAATTTGTGCCAGGTCATGTACATTTGCATGACATTGGTCAGCTCGTAGTAAAGGAAATTGAAAAAGCAGGCGGTATAGCCAAAGAGTTTAATACCATTGCAGTTGATGACGGTATTGCTATGGGCCATGATGGCATGCTTTATTCGTTACCTTCTCGCGACATTATTGCCGATTCTGTTGAGTACATGGTCAATGCACACAAAGCTGATGCTTTGGTTTGTATCTCAAACTGCGATAAAGTAACTCCCGGTATGCTGATGGCTGCCATGCGTCTTAACATTCCTACGATCTTTGTTTCAGGCGGGCCGATGGAAGCAGGTCGCATGAAGGGCTGTGATTATAAGGTAGACCTTATCGACGCCATGATCGTATCTGCAGAACCAGGTGTCACCGATAAGGAAGTAAGCGATATTGAATATGCCGCCTGCCCTACTTGCGGTTCATGCTCTGGTATGTTTACTGCCAATTCGATGAATTCGTTAACTGAGGCTTTAGGATTGTCATTGCCAGGCAACGGATCTTTGGTTGCAACTCATGTTAAGCGTAAGGAGCTGTTCATTAAGGCTGCTCATCGTATTGTTGAGATGGCCAAAGCTTATTATGAACATGATGATGAGTCCGTTTTGCCGCGTTCAATAGCAACCCGCAATACTTTCGAAAACGCTATGTCTTTGGATATTGCCATGGGCGGCTCCACAAATACCGTGCTTCATCTTTTGGCCGTTGCTCAGGAAGCCGGTGTCGATTTTACTATGACCGACATAGATGCCTTATCCCGTAAAATCCCGCATATCTGTAAGGTTTCACCTTCTACACATGAATATCATATGGAGGAAGTGCACAATGCAGGCGGGATCATGAATATTTTGGCTCAACTCAAGAAGCACGGCTTGTTACATGAGGACAGTCGTACCGTAAGCGGCTTGAGCTTGGGTGAACAGATCGACAAATACGACATTGAAAAGACCAGTGATCCTGAAATTCTGAAATTTTATAAATCAGTAGGTGCAGGCAGACAGTGTATTCAGGCTTTTTCGCAGGAAACTTATGTGGATAAGCTGGATTTGGATCGTACCAACGGTTGCATTCACGATATTGAACACGCTTATTCAAAAGACGGCGGATTGGCTGTATTGCACGGTAATTTGGCGGTTAACGGTTGCATAGTTAAAACGGCCGGTGTCGATCAGTCTATTTTGAAGTTCGTGGGACCTGCAAGAATATTTGAGTCTCAGGAAGATGCCGTTGACGGCATTTTAGGCGGCAAAGTAAAGGCAGGCGACGTGGTGATCGTAAGGTATGAAGGTCCTCGCGGCGGTCCCGGCATGCAGGAGATGCTCTATCCTACCTCGTACATAAAATCAGTCGGTCTGGGTAAAAAATGCGCCTTGATCACCGACGGACGTTTTTCCGGCGGTTCATCAGGTCTTTCCATAGGTCACGTATCTCCTGAAGCAGCTAACGGCGGCAATATAGGTCTTTTGGAGGAAAACGATATTATTGAGATAGATATCCCCAATCGTACTATTCGCATGGCTGTTTCCGATGAAGAACTGGCCAAACGTCGTGCTGCCATGGAGGCCAAGGGCAATAAGGCCTGGCAACCTGAACATCGCGATCGTCAGGTTTCCTTTGCCCTGCGTGCCTATGCGAAGATGGCTTCAAGCGCCGATAAGGGCGGTGTACGCGATCGCAGCAAATTGGAAGGACTTTAATTCCCATGAG
Source organism: Succinatimonas sp. (assembly GCA_022779845.1). Classification (GTDB taxonomy): domain Bacteria; phylum Pseudomonadota; class Gammaproteobacteria; order Enterobacterales; family Succinivibrionaceae; genus Succinivibrio. Next base: position 47,653 of record JALEXT010000022.1, on the reverse strand, counting down.
CGAAAAACAATACGATGCGCAGGAGTATCTGCACAAAATTCTTCTGGCGCGTATTTACGATTTGGTAAAAGTGACGCCTTTGCAGAAATTGGAGTCTTTGTCATCAAGATTAGGCGTGAATGTGCTGTTAAAGCGTGAGGATTTGCAAAAAATCCACTCGTTTAAACTGCGCGGTGCCTATAACATGATCAAAGGACTTACTCCTTCTCAGCTTAAAGCCGGTGTGATCACGGCCTCTGCCGGTAACCATGCTCAGGGAGTGGCTTTGTCTACTCAGAAACTTGGAGTAAGGTCCGTGATTGTCATGCCGACTACTACCCCGGATCTTAAAGTTGATGCAGTGCGTCACTACGGAGCTGAAGTCGTTTTGTACGGAGACAGCTTTAACCAATCCTACGATTATGCTCAGCAGTTGTCTCGCAAGAAGGGATTTACCATGATCCCCCCTTACGATGATCCTGAGGTGATCACGGGACAAGGTACCATAGCTCATGAGATCGTCGGCCAATGTGATGACATTGATACCATCTTCGTGCAGATTGGCGGTGGCGGATTGGCCTCGGGCATAGCTGTTTACATCAAGGCACTGTTACCTGAAATTAAGGTTGTAGGTGTTGAGGCTGAAGGAAGTGCCAGCATGAAAGCTGCGCTTAAAGCCGGAAAGCCTGTGGATATAGGCTATGTGTCTCACTTTGCTGACGGCGTGGCTGTAAGTAAGGCTGGTACGGAAACGTTCCGGGTTTTAAGCAAATATCTTGACGATATCGTTACATGCACCAATGATGAAATTTGTGCGGCAATGAAAGATATTTTCGATGATACCCGTGCCATTGCAGAACCTTCGGGAGCATTGTCTCTTGCCGGTTTGAAAAAGTATGTGCGTGAACATAATTGCAAGAGCGGAAATTTCGTAGCCATTCTTTCAGGTGCCAATGTTAAATTCCATACTTTGCGTTTGGTTGCCGAGCGTTGTGATGTCGGTGAAATGACGGAAGGCATTCTTTCTGTAGAGATCCCTGAAACACAAGGCTCATTCCTTGAATTTTGTAAAGCCATAGGTTCAAGAACCGTAACCGAATTCAGTTATCGTCTGGCTGATTCCCAAAGAGCACGAGTTTTTGCCTCCATTGAACTTACCGGAGGTAAAAAAGAGTTAGGAGAGATCAGTAAGTCGTTAAAGAAGAAAGGTTATTTGGTATCGGATCTTACCGACGACACAATCGCTAAGGATCATGTTCGTTACCTGATCGGTGGTCACTTGCATTCGAAAATCACGGAAAAACTTTTCCTGTTCGAGTTTCCTGCCACATCAAATGCTTTACTGCGTTTCTTGGAAACTTTGGGGGATTCTTACAGTATTACGCTTTTCCATTTCCGTATCACCGGCTTGGAGTTCTGCAGCGTGCTTTGCGGTTTTGACGTAACCGGCAAGGAGGAAGGCGTGATGGACTTCATAAGAAAGGTCGGCTATCCGGTCACTGAGGTAACCTCCAACAGTACTTATCAGCAGTTCCTGCGTTAAGTACGTTTGGGTTTATTAGGAGTCAACGGAGTTGAACAGGAACGCAGTTGTAACGTTACTTTTGGGAGCAACTTTTTCCCTTAATCTTGCTTATGCTGATGTTTCAGATTTTGAAATGCACAAAAGCAAGGATGCAGTCACTTTCGTCAGAGCCGATGGCAGTGTCACCGCACAGTTACGTATTCTGCGTTCTATCAATTCCGTTTCAACTACCAAGGAGTATGCCCGTTACGTGATGGACCGTTATCGCGGCTGGGGATTAACACCTGTGCTGGATCTTCGGGGATTCTCGTTCCGTTACGTAGACAATGCTCCCTGTTCAGGATTGGTAACCTTTTTTGACGGAAGAGCGTATCTTTTCTTTTCTGCCTGCGGTGATTTTGTCCCGAAGGATATAAGCAGACTGTTTAAACAGGCTGATCATGAACTTAGAATTTCAGAACAGCTAAAACGGGAAGCTCATCCGAATTTGTATCAGTGATCAAATTATAAAGCCGTATGGTAACGTACGTAATTAAAAAGGCAGGGATCTCCCTGCCTTTTTGCGCATCAGGTCAATTGTATATTTTCGGGAGCGGCAGTTGTAAGGGCTCGTTACCGTCATCTATCGACGAAGCTTTGATAAAACAGTCTGCAGCTTCGGCAAAGTTCTGTTGCCTTGCAAGGACCTGACCTATTTTGTTGTAGATCTCGGCGTTGGGGGCAAATTCAAGAGCTCTGCGGTAGTCATCAAGCGCTTCTTGTAATAGCCCTGATTTAAGCTCCAAATTAGCTTTTGCCTTAAGAAGCGGCAAATTCAATGTTCCTGAGATCACGTCTGATTGTGTTTTAGTATTGAGTACTTTTAAGACTTCAGGAATGCACACGTCCCATTTGGCGATGCTTTCAAGAAAATCTGGATCCAATCCTTTTTTGAGTACGGACAGAGCCAAAGGCTTGGCATGTTCCACATCTCCAAGGTGAATCAATCTGCAGACATATGCCCCAAGGGCTGCGTTGTCATGCCTTGTTTGTTTGGACAGGGTTTTCCACAGATGTTGCAATTCCTCAGCATTCTTCATGGAGCCCATGCGCTTATTAAGAGATCTGCTTTCGATATTGGCAGCTTCTTCTGCGGTTATGAGTTTATATTTAACCAGATCGCCTGAAATTTCTGCCAATTTTTGCAGATCATTTTCGTGTTGATAGCACAGTAGGTAAAGTCTGTAGATAAGTTTGTTGCGTTGTGAAGGCTTTAATGCAGAAAGATCTTCCAAAGCAGCCTTGGAATTGTTGATACGTAGGTTAAGTTTGGCACGTACGATTTTTGACGCAGCCAAGGAAACTTCGTTAAACGTAGCCGCCTGATCAAGAAAAGCGCGGCAACGCTCATATTCTCCTGCATTGAAAGCTGCTTTTGCTCCGACAAACAAAGCATGTAAGGGCAGAGACTTAAGATCGCCGCTGCGTGAGAGCAAACTTAAAGTTTTTGCATAATCTCCTTCTTCGTAGGCAAGGTAGGCTGAGTCTTGCAGTGACAGCGACTTACGGAGGCTGCGCTTGCGCAACCATGAAGCAGTTCCTCCGGGAATTTTAATGAAGCGTTTGACAATCCCGGTTATGATCCACAGCAAAACAAAGAACAGTATGGCAATTGCTGTTGCCGTAACCAGCGAGGTCTCGACTATATAGTTGCCAAAGGCAATATGTACGAAGCCTTGAGACTCAGAAGCCATAGGCCCTAAAGCAACAGCAGCGGCGAGAATGGCAATCAGCAGGATCAACTTTATCATTTATTGATCTCCTGTTCAGAAGAATTGTCGTCTCCGTCTGATGCCTGAGTCGTATTCTGTTTGTTCACATCAGTTGAGGGACTGATGATGCGTATTCGCGAGGATGCTATTTCGCGAAATACGGAGTAGCTTGAAAGTACGCTCGGTACGTCAACACTGATTTGTAAATCTTTTACCGATTCAAGAGCGTCCAGATTAGCTTTAAACGTATCTCCGGAAGGATCGTAGTATTTTTTTATAAGATTTATAGATTGCTCTATATTGCTACGGAAAGCCTGCGGATCGCTTTGAATCAACGCTTGCTTTGAGAGTAACAGCAAAGCTCGAATGTTTTCTTGTAAAGTTTGAGCTTGAGAGGAGGATAAAAAATCACTTAAAGCTTGTTCATCGCGACGTCTTATTTCGATAAATTTAGATGAGAAATTTTTGACGGAATTCCACAAATTTTCCTTCCAATTGGCAGGATCTTTTTGTAATTGCGTATTGATTTGTGATTTGTTACCGGAAAATTCACCGTCCAGACCGTTGAGAGTCATGGTATTTAGGTTTTCGCAGACGCTGTCAATTTTGAACAGTATTCCGCGCTTGTCTACTGAAGGAAGATTGGCAAGTTTCAGCAGATCACTTGCAATGGCTTTTCTAACTTTTATTACATCCGGATCTTCAATATTGATAAGCATGGCGTCGGCATCTTTGAGACACCAAATAGCGGATGTTGCATCGGATTGAAATACGGCCGTTTGAAAGGCACTGTTTACCAAAAAATAGGCCTGAGCCAATTTCCAATCGTCAGGATTACGATCTTCGTAACGTTTTAGTTCTGCTGAAGCAGTACCCAAACCTTTTTCCGCGTTGTCCAATCGAGTTGACAGTGAAGAAATTTGTCCGTCGATGACGGATTTAAGATCCTGATTTTCTTTTTTTAATTTTTCATTTGATGCCAACAGATCTTCAATGCGTTGGTTTTGTTCGGAGAACGCAGTCAACAATCTTTCTGAATGATCCTGAGCTTCTTTTGCTGAAATTTTTAATAAACTTGATTCGTTTACGGCTTGTTGCAGATTTTGATTTAAGTACCATGCGCCGCCGGCTCCTGCTATGGCAAGGATCAGAATTGCGGCAGAAAGCAGAGTCGTTTTTGATCGTATTTGTTTGATTTGATCTGTATCAGACACTAAATTTTGTTTGATCGTGTTTTTTTTGCCGACATCTGCTTGTTCTGCTTTTTTCATGGAAGCAGCCTGTTCTTCAATGGCCGTAACTTCGGCATCGAGTTTTGCAGGAGAGATTTCCTGATGCTGATCCTGATTTTTCTTGGAGCTGTCTGTCATTTCAACCTCAAAACCTTATGCATGCCCAAAAGATGGAACGGGGTGGATATCCTTTCCGTACAGATGATTTGGATTTTATCACAAGGATCTTAATAGATACTAAAAGCGTTTGTTGTGACAATAATCATTTTTATAAAAATAACATCAAAATGATAATTTTGTTTTAGGGTTTAATTCAAATAAAGAAATTTAATTATAGTTATGTGAGTTTATTGGATATTATTGAATTGAATAAAAGATGCTTTTAAAATTAATAGCTTGATAAATATAATTAATTGATAATAAACAAATTTATTGCTAATGCGTTTTTGTCGATATTTTATCATTTATCTTAAATGATATATATATGCATACATATTAAATATAAGTATAGATTTTTAAAATTATCACTCAGGTAAAGTTATTGTGCAGTCAGCAAGGGAAGAAAGGTTAGGAGATTCTTGAACGGATACAAGTTTCAGCTTTTGTGCTGATAAAGGTAATAATAGTATAAAATTCTCATATTCAAAAAGAGTGATTTCAATGCAATATGGTTATTACTAAAGAAGAAGTATCAGCAAGGTATGAACGCTATATGGCGTTTAATGCCAAACGTATGTCTATTGCGTTGTCCGTCATGGACAGACGGACTAGAAAGCTTTTTGAACTTGTTCCGCTTTTCTTGCATTTTAACGATCCTAAGATCCCCGGATACCGCGGAGAGATTGTACCGTTCGGTATTGATAATTTTTCACCTTCTGAATTTCAACGTGACTGGTTGTTGAAATTGGGGGTTGACCCTTATACCAGTGCTCGCGGAAAACATACGGTGAAAGCTTTGTATTGCATGGGTAGCACTTCGTCAGTCGGGCAGGGGGTTAGTTCTGATCTTGATTTGTGGGTTTGTGTAGAATCCACTCTTCCTGCTGACGAAGCGGCGGCTTTGAAAGAAAAATGTTCTTTTATTACTGCTTATGCTGCCATTTTAGGGGCTGAAATTAATCTTTTTATTACGCCGGAAGATCGTTTTATCTCAGGTTCTTGCGGTGTTATGGATACTGAAGATTGCGGAAGTGCTCAATCTTTGTTCCTTTTAGATGAGTTTTACCGCAGTTCCATACACATCTGCGGTCGCTGTATTTTATGGTATTTGGTTTCGCCGGAAGAAGAAGCTGAAAATTATAAAGAAGCGGCACAGGCCATAGTTAATTCAGGCTTTGGCGACGAAATGCTTTGGTTTGATTTCGGAAGTGTCGTGAAAAGTTCTCCTTCTGAATATTTCGGATCCGGCTTGTGGTTATTGTATAAGGGGATAGATTCGCCTTTTAAGGCAGTGTTAAAAAGTCTGCTCATGGAGGCTTATGCTGCCGATTATCCTTCCGGTGAATTGGTCTCTACCGTTTTCAAGCGAAATCTTTTTAATCAGGCTCATTATGCTTTGAATGAAGATGCATATTGTTTGATGTTTCGCAGGGTAAGCAAATATTTAAGACGTATACATGATCATGAACGTTTGCAGTTAGTAAAACGCTGTTTTTTTTCAAAAATTGCACAGGCTGTACGCAGTATGCCGGAGTGCAAAGCACGAGCGCAAAGAAGAGCTTTGTTACGCCGTTTGTCCTCATTGTGGGGATGGGATCAACGGGAAGTTGAATTTGCAGAGATTTCTAAAGAATATGATGTGGAGATAGTGCTTAAAACTGAGCAAGAACTTTTTTCGTCATTTGTTAAAAGTTACAGAGCTCTTTTAGGTTTTTCCGTAAGTCATGGTATTGAGTATGCGATCACGTCTGATGATGCAGGAGTTTTATCAAGAAAACTTTATGCTGCATATGATCTTTATGAGGGAAAAATCCTGCATTTAAGCCGCAGTCTATCAGGTTCTGTTACCCAAAAAGGTCTTACCTTCATTCATACAGGTTCAGAATCAATCTGTCGCAGCGGTTGGCATGTATATCCGGCAACATTGGATCCTTATGAATTGTTGAGTAAAAAGGAAATCTATGTTTCTGGATCTCTTACCGAAGCTTTACTTTGGACCGTGTATAACCGCATATACGGTTCTGAAACGGCGGTTTATGCGCAAAACAGTGAAATCGCCGGTACGGATACGTCCAAAATAAGACGTTTATCCGAACGGTTGAGACTTTTTTTTAACGAAAATAACTTCAAAGTTGACCAAAAAGAATTGTCGCGTACCAGAAGAATTCGTGAATGTCTGGTTATTTTGAACTTTGAAATTGATGCCACCGAAGACCGTTCATTTTCTTTTTATGCTCCTGCCGAAGGTTCTGTGTTGAGCATGGGACATGACAGACATTGTGCCGTTGGATCGATAAGCGCAGTTACGATTAACAGTTGGGGAGAAGTGAATTGCCATCATTTTCGTAACGGCGGAATGGGCATAGTTGAGCTTATGACTTACATCATGCGTCAAAATGCCAAATATGAAAAAGACAGAGGTTTTTTAAAACACGTAAATTTCTTTTCCTGTTCGAAAACTTTCAGCGAGTTGATCCGTTATGACTTGGAAAATTTGCTTAGAGAGCTTTCCTGGTGCGTGGCAGATCCAGAAGCATCATATACTTTTGAAGCAGGGGCTGAAACTTATACGGCAAAGGCAGCAGGCAGTCGAGGGGTATCAATTGTCAGACATCAGCCGTTCGGCATGAACGGATTGGATATTACCGTGCTTACACGTTTTGGCATGCGTCCTGAGTATGCTCTGCAGGTCCCGTTTTCTGTGGAGTCTTGCGCCTCGGCCGGAATTTCTCAGTATTTTTTTGCGCCGCTTAAGCTCAAGGGACATTGGGATATTTACGTAGCTGATGAGTGTAACGAGGTAAGCGTATACCGTGATTATTGCGGATCGCGTTCTGATCTAGTGAATGCGGTTAATCGTTTTTGTACGCACCAAAACGACGCTGATCAGGACGGAGCGGTCAATTTTAATTTACCGCAGTATTTTGTTCTAAGTCCGGATTTTTCATCGGTACACCCTTTTTCAATCAGCATGTGATTTATAAGGTCCCAAAAAAAGCTCAACCTTCGGTATTTTCATGTTATTTTAGCAACGGCTTGCCAAAGGGTACAGATGCAGGTTTTGTCCGATGTCGACGGGAGGATGCTTTGTGAAGAGATTAGTTTTGGTATTTGCCGTCTTGGAGCTGATGTTTTTGGGAGGATGCGGAATTAAAGGTCCCTTATATATGCCTCCTGACGGTGCAAAATTGCAAATTGCGTCGAATGAACAAAACAACGAGAACCATTTAGGGCACAATTCTTACGCTAACGAAGCGACTGCATCGATTCAAAGCAAAGCTCAGCCATGACAAATCGAAAGAATTTTTAATGTAGCGCGGAATTATCGCCGGCATATCACTGTTACAACAATATATATAACAACTGGTTACACAAAAAGATGGATTATTTCAATTTTAAAGACGGCAATTTATATGCAGAAGATGTAAAGGTCGAAGATCTGGCAAAAAAATACGGAACTCCCCTATACATCTATTCAAAAGCCACTTTGGAACGTCATTACCGTGCATTTGAACATGCACTTAACAGGATCCCTCATCTTGTTTGTTACAGCGTCAAGTCTAATTCTAATTTGGCTGTGCTGAATTTGATGGCAAAGCTGGGAGCAGGCTTCGACGTTGTTTCCGAAGGAGAGCTAAGACGTGTAATTGCTGCCGGAGGAGATCCTAAAAAGACCGTTTTTTCCGGGGTAGGCAAAACGGATGATGAATTGGAGTTTGCTCTTGTAAACGGTATTCGTTGTATAAATGCGGAATCGTCTGCAGAGGTTGAAGCTATAAAAAGAGTAGCCAAACGTCTTGGCCTCAAAGCTCCTGTAGCATTACGTATAAACCCCGATGTCGATGCTAGAACCTTACCTGCAATTTCTACCGGTTTGAAAAATAATAAGTTTGGTATAGCTACAGATGAAGCCTACGAGCTTTATCTTGAGATGAACAAAGATCCAAATTTAAATGTGCAGGGAATAGATTGTCACATCGGATCGCAGATGACGTCTTCGGTTCCAATTTTGGAAGCTGCCGACGTGATCATCCCGTTCTACGAAAAATTGCTTAAAGCAGGGATCAAGATAGGACATATCGATCTGGGAGGAGGACTTGGAGTTACCTATGATAACGAATTGCCGCCGTCTCCTGATGATTTCTTTGACGGAATTTGCGAGCGCTTTAAGAAACTTGACTGCGAGCTCTATATAGAACCTGGACGTGCCATGGTAGCAAATGCCGGGATTTTGGCAGCTAAGGTTATTTACAAGAAAAGAAACGGAGAAAAACGTTTTTTGGTAACCGACGGGGCCATGAACGATCTGATACGTCCTGCTCTTTATAACGCGCATATGACCATAGTGAATGCCAAAGTTCGTCCTCAGGATGAAGAGAATTGTTGTGATGTAGTCGGACCGATTTGCGAAAGCGATGATTTTTTGGGCAAAGACAGAATTCTTGCTGCAGAACAAGGTGACATTTTGGCAGTTCGCGGTGCCGGAGCTTACGGAAGCAGTATGTCGTCAAATTACAACAGCCGCCGTTTAAGTTGTGAGCTTTTGGTAGACGGTGACAAAGTCTCTGTGATCCGTCGTCGTCAGAAGTTTGAAGAAATGTGGGAATTAGAAAATATTCCCGAATAAGATTCACAAAATTCAAATTAGAAAATGATCTGGGATTTTGCGCAGATGCAGAGAGTATTGAGGACAATCTCGGATCTTAAAGAGGAAAAAGACCATGCTTTTGAAATTTACTAAAATGCAAGGTTTGGGCAATGACTTCATGGTGGTCAATGCCGTTACTCAAAAAGTTTTTTTCAGTAAAGAGCTTATAAAAAAGTTATCTGACAGACATTTTGGCGTGGGGTTTGATCAGCTTTTGGTAGTTGAACCTCCCTATGATCCTGAAGCCGATTTTCACTATCGCATTTTCAATGCCGACGGTTCAGAAGTTCAAATGTGCGGTAACGGTGCCAGATGCTTCGCCAAATTCGTGCTGGATCACGGACTTATTTGTAAAAAAGAAATTAACGTTACTACGGTTTCCGGCAAACTTAAACTAAAAATAAATGATGACGGAACCGTAACCGTAAATATGGGAACTCCGAAATTTTCTCCTGAAGCTTTACCGTTTAAAGCATCGGCTGAACAAAAAAGCTATGTTTTGCAGTTAAAAGACGGAAGTACCGTAGAAGGTGGAGCTGTCTCCATGGGTAATCCGCATTTTGTAACTTTTTGGGATGACGTGAATCAAGCTCCGGTTGAAATTTTGGGACCGCAACTTGAAAATCACGAAGATTTTCCTGAACGGGTTAATGTAGGATTTGCTCAGGTACTTGACACTCATTCTATGAAACTGCGTGTGTTTGAGCGCGGGTGCGGTGAAACTTTGGCTTGCGGATCAGGAGCCTGTGCTGCAGTATGCGCTGCGATCAGACAAGGACGGGTTGCATCTCCGGTAACCGTATTGTTAAAAGGTGGAAAACTTAAGCTTTCATGGGACGGATCTTCAGGACCCGTGATGATGACCGGAGATGCGGTACGGGTTTTTGAGGGAAGTATTATCGTTTGATACGATCGATATATTACCGGTATAAACATGAGCCTTGACAGTGACATCGAGGATTTCATTTCCTGCCTTGAACATGAACGACGTTACAGTGATGCTACGGTTGCATCGTATCGTCGTGCGTTGAAAAAAGCAGTAGATGCTTTATCTGCTCAAGCTCCTCAAATAAAGTCATGGGAAGAGATTGAACTTTCCGAAATGCGGATCTTGGCTCGTGAGTTTAATTTCGGACAAGAAGCGCAAAGATTATCTTCTTCAAGTGTTGCTCACGATCTTTATGTTTTAAGCAGTTTTTTTTCTTTTATGATCATGAAAGAACGGCTTAAAACAAATCCTTTTGAGTTTATCAAAGCACCAAAAGTCAAAAGAGCCCTGCCTAAAATTCTCACTGGGACTGAATTAGCAAAATTACTGGATATTGAAGCTAAAACTCCTCAGGAATTACGAGATTTGGCAATAGCAGAACTTTTATATTCATCCGGATTACGTGTCAGTGAACTTACGGCATTACGCCTTGGTGATTATGATGCGCAGCAAGAAGAGGTTCGTATCGTAGCCGGTAAAGGGGGCAAAACCAGGATAGTACCGGTGGGAAGTAAGGCTAGGGAGCGTATTGCTACTTATTTAAAATCACGGCCTTTGTTTAATCCGGTTGATGATGCCTTATTTGTGAGCCGCTACGGCAAAGCTATGACCACACGCGCCGTTGAGCAGAATTTGAAGAAACTGGCGCAAAAAGCAGAACTTAATATCGATATTTTTCCTCACAAATTACGTCATTCTTTTGCTACGGAATTGGTGGAAAACGGAGCTGATCTGCGTTCGGTTCAGGAAATGCTCGGGCATTCTTCATTGGCGGCTACCCAAATTTATACCAATTTGGATTTTGCACACTTAAGAAAAGTTTACAATGCAGCTCACCCGAGAGCTCATATAAAATCAAAGGAGCACAGGTGATCTTTTATAAGAATATCGGCTGTATTAAAGCATTGTCTTTTGATTTGGATGATACCCTTTATGACAATATCCCTGTGATCAATCGTGCCGAAGAACGTTTTGCAAAATTACTGCAGGAACGTTATCGCCTTCCTCCTGAAGTTGCAAACAGAAATTTTTGGGATGATGTAAGAGCTTCCGTACTAAGAAAAAGGCCGGAATGTGCCAGCGATATGAGTGTATTGCGGCAAACCTGTCTGACGGAAGGATTTGCTAAATTGGGAAGAATACTTTCAATTGACGCGGCAAAAATGCTTACCTCCGAGTTTGTATGTATAAGATCTGAAATAAAGGTACCGATATCGACTTTTAATCTTTTGGGCGATCTTAAAAAAAAATATACTTTAGCGGCAATTTCAAACGGTAATTCAGATCTGCAAAAAAGCGGTCTTAAACCGTATTTTGATTATGATTTCAGACCGCATATCGGTGGTAATCGTTGCAAGCCGTCCCCGGATCTTTTTCATGACTACGCCAAAGTAATGTCTCTGCATCCAGAAGAAATATTACATGTGGGTGATGATCCGTTTACCGACGTTGCAGGTTCTGTCGGGGCCGGATGCATGTGTGCTTGGCTTGAAGGCGGTATTGTCGGTAAATGTGTCGGTTTCAAAGCTTTGAGAGTTTTGCCGCATATAAAACTTTCTTCACTTGAAGAATTGCGAATATTTTTGTGATGGATTTTATGGCCACTTCAGATTCTGATTTTTTGCTTAAAGGTTTAAACGATGCACAAAGTGAGGCTGTCGGCGCTCCTTTGCAAAATATGCTGATCGTGGCCGGTGCCGGTACCGGGAAAACCAGAGTTTTGGTATCCAGGGTTTCATGGCTTCTTAAAGTTGAAAATATTCCTGCTCGTAATATTTTAACGGTTACTTTTACCAATAAAGCCGCAGCAGAGATGCGTCAACGCATAGGAGAGCTCGTCGGTGAGGATGTGCTCCATGCTCTGTGGTCCTGTACTTTTCATTCTCTGTGTCTGCGCCTTTTACGTGCATACTCATCTCGGGCAGATCTTTCCCCTGATTTTTCCATTCTTGATACTGAGGGACAAAAACTTCTCATCAAGCGTATAGAGAAGGATTTGGGAATTGATATAAAAGAATATAAACCGGCACAGCTTGCTTCTGCCATCAGTACGCTTAAGGAAAAAGGACTTAGAGCTGATGATTTTCTTAGGAAAAGAAACTCAAGAAGCGAGTTGCAAAATGTTTTGGGACGGGTCTATCCGGTCTATGAAGAAAGTTGCAAAAAAGAGGATCTTGTAGATTTTTCAGAGTTATTGTTAAGAACTCTGGAAATGTTGAGAGCGCATGACGAATTAAGAGATCTTCTGCAAAGGAGGTTTAAAGAGATCCTGGTTGATGAGTTTCAGGATACCAACGTTATGCAATATGAGCTCTTGAAATTGTTAAGCGGCAAAGAAACTCATGTGTTGGCAGTTGGGGATGACGATCAATCAATTTACGGATGGAGAGGAGCCGATTTTGCTAATATGCAACGTTTTGGCAAGGAATTTTCTCAGGTTAAAACCATTGCATTACAAAAAAATTACCGTTCAACCCAAAACATACTCGATATAGCTAATGTACTGATCAGCAGTAATGATAACAGACTGATACAAAAGGAACTTCACGGTATACACGGTCAGGGTTACAAGGTGGAGTTTTTGCATAACAGCAGCGGATATTTTGAATCGGTTAATATCGGCAACATGATTGCCTCCTTGATTAAGCGCGGCGTGCGAGCAAGGGATATCGCCGTACTTTACCGGAATAACTCGCTTTCTGCAGCGATAGAAAGCGAACTGTCAAACCGTGGCATACCTTATGCCGTATACGGCGGACTTAAGTTTTTTGACAGAGCGGAAATTCAAGATGCGCTGGCTTATCTTAGGATTTTATTAAATGATGCTGATGATACGGCACTATTGCGGATCATCAATGTTCCGTCAAGAAAACTCGGTCCCAAGGTGGTGGAGAACTTAAGACGTATCGCACAAGACAGAAAATGTTCTGCCATGCAGGCAATTGCATTGGTTTGCGAGTACGGCAGTCAAAAAGGAGCGCCTAAAGAATTAGCAAGTCTTGCCAAAAAACTTGTTGCCTTTGGTGATTTGATCCAAAAATTAAAATCTTTGAAAGAACATTCGTCTTCCTTGGCAGAGCTTGTAAAGGGAGTGATTGAAGAAAGCGGATTGTATGAGTACTACCGTTTGAAAGACGAAAAAGAGCAAAGAGGCGAATACGATAATCAACGTCATCTGAATCTTGAACAATTGGTCAGCAATGCTGTGTCGTTCGAAGCGGAAGCAGGAGGACAAGGCATTGAAGATGACATTGAACAAGAAGAAAAAGTTACAAAGACGAATACATCAAAAGACAGTCTTTTGAATTTTATCTCGTCAGTCAGTCTGGCAGCCGGCACTGAACTTTCAGAAGGCGGATTGCAAGAGTCTGTACCTGATACGGTTAATTTAATGACAATTCATTCCTCAAAAGGTCTTGAATTCCGATATGTATTTATCGTCGGATTTGATAAAAGTGTTTTGCCATCTTCGATTTCAGAATCAAAAGGTGATATAAGCGAAGAAAGAAGGCTCGCCTACGTAGGGATCACCCGTGCAGTAGAGCAGTTATGCTTGAGTTATTCTGACAAACGTCTATTTTTTGGAAAGATGGAAGTCACCGGTCCAAGTCCTTTTTTGCAGGAGATCGCCAGTTATTATGCCGGAAGTTCCGGTAAGCCTTTTGAAGTCATGAGGTCTTGAAGACTATGCTGACACCTTCATTTTCCATTTGAATACGGTTTCAAAGATTTGAAAAATTATTGCCGTAAGATCAGAACCCTAAAAACCGGTTTCCGCAGGCTGAGTTTGTGTTAGAATTACCTCGAATCTGGTTCTGCTTGGCTGTAAAGCGTGAGCACTCGCAATGGACGCAAGTTGCTGTCTGTTGTCTTTCGTCCAGATCTGCGGGGATCCTGCGAAATTTTTTTCTTTAGGATGAAATCTCTTCCCGGCTTGCAAATCACATACGGTTTTTGCCACTATGCGGCAGCTATGTTGTGTATTGATCCGATGTAAGAACCCCAGCGTCGCTGTTATAGGTATAGACAAATGAACGCAAATACGGATTTAATAATCCGTGCGCGCGAGGTGTCGGCGTACCTTTGACAAATTACCTTGTGAGGCACGGGTGTGCCGTAAAGGGATCCCTCTTATGAGGGAGGTTTTCGTTTTTGATCCCATTGCTATCCGAAATTCACTCCTTTATGACTGCGGTGTTTGCCTTTTTTAAGGTGTCTGAAGCGACTTTGTAAATTGTTAACCCCTTAACTGATCTATGAATCTAAACGAACTCAAGACCACACCGGTTCCCGAACTGGTGGCGATGTGCGAGCAAAACGGCATCGAGAATACCGCCCGTTTGGGCAGAAAAGAGATCATCTTCCAGATCCTCAAAGCATGTGCTAAAGCCGGAGAAGATATTTACGGCGAGGGCGTAATCGAAATTCTTCCTGACGGTTTCGGTTTCCTGCGAAGTGCGGACAGCTCTTATTTGGCAGGTCCTGACGATATATACGTTTCCCCAAGTCAGGTAAGACGATTCAATCTGAGAACCGGCGACTCAATTTCCGGAAAAATAAGACCTCCGAAAGACGGCGAACGTTATTTTGCTCTTCTGAAGGTTGATTCGGTCAATTTTGACAAGCCTGAAAATTCCCGCAATAAGATCCTCTTTGAAAATCTCACTCCTTTGTTTGCCACCTCAAGAATGCGTCTTGAGCTCGGAAACGGCTCCAAGGAAGATTTGACCGCCAGAGTTATCGATTTGGTTGCTCCCATAGGAAAGGGCAACCGAGGATTGATAGTTGCTCCTCCCAAAGCCGGTAAAACCATGTTGTTGCAAAACGTGGCCCATTCCATCGCCGTGAACTACCCAGAATGCATTCTCATCGTTCTGCTCATCGACGAACGTCCTGAAGAAGTGACGGAAATGAAACGTATGGTTAAGGGTGAAGTAGTAGCATCGACCTTCGATGAACCTGCAACTCGTCATGTGCAGGTGGCGGAGATGGTAATTGAAAAAGCCAAGCGTTTGGTTGAGCACAAGCGCGATGTGGTGATCCTCATGGATTCCATAACTCGTCTTGCCAGAGCCTATAATACCGTGATCCCTTCGTCAGGCAAAGTATTGACCGGCGGTGTGGATGCCAATGCTTTGCAACGCCCCAAGCGTTTGTTCGGTGCTGCACGTAACGTCGAAGAGGGAGGATCGCTTACGATTATTGCCACGGCTTTGGTCGATACCGGCTCTAAAATGGATGAAGTTATCTATGAAGAGTTTAAGGGTACCGGTAATATGGAATTGCAACTCTCTCGTAAGATAGCTGAGAAACGAGTATATCCTGCTATCGACGTCACCCGCTCCGGTACTCGTCGAGAAGAATTGCTTACCTCTCCTGATGAACTTTCAAAGATGTGGGTACTGCGTAAGTTCTTACATCCTATGGGAGAGATTGAGGCTATGGAATTTCTTATCGATAAGCTTTCTTTAACCAAGACCAATGCCGAGTTTTTTGAGGCAATGAAGAGGGCCTGATCCTTCTTTCTCAGGCGGTTTGCTGATGCACTCGAATTTAGTAAGTTTTTTATAGCACACTGAACTCGAGTTGATGCAAGCCGCTTTTTTGTTCTGGACGATTATCTCATGACAAATATTCTGCTTTTATGCGGCGGTGACGGTGCCGAGCATTCCGTGTCTTTGGTATCGGCTGATTTTCTAGAGAGGAAACTTAAGAAAATCTCCAACTTTAATGTATTACGCGTCACTATTCACGATCACCATTTTGTATTGGCTGACGGTCAGTTCGGCTCTTTCGATGCTGACGGAAATTTTTGCTACGGAACGCAACTTTTCAAAGTAGATTGTGTAGTTCCGTGTATTCACGGGATCCCGGGAGAAACAGGGGATATCCAGTCTTTTTTGGATATTCTGAACATTCCTTTCATCGGGTGCGGTGCGGAAGCCTCCCGCAATTGTTTCAATAAAATTTCTACAAAGCTTTATTTAACTGCTCTGGGGATCCCCAACACTCCTTTTACCATACTGGCTGCGGATAATGACGAATATCACGCCAAAGCCGAAGCTTTTTTTGACGAACATAACGGTGATGTATATGTAAAGGCTGCCAGTCAGGGATCGTCAGTCGGCTGTTATCATGTAACCGACAAAGCCTGCCTGAACGAAAAAATCACCGAAGCTTTCGGTTACAGCAGTGAAGTGATACTGGAAAAAAACATCATTCACCGCGAACTTGAAGTCGCTGTTTATGAACTAAACGGTGAACTTAAGGTAACAACTCCTGGTGAGATCATCATGCCTGAGAATGTTTTCTATACTTACGAAGAAAAATATTCAAAGGACAGCGCTACGGTGACCACTGTAGAACCTCAAAATCTTGAGGAAAAAATTGTAGAAGAGATCCGTGACTACGCCAGACGAGCTTTCGTCGGATTGAAACTTCGCGATCTTTCGCGCATTGATTTCTTTTTAAGCAAAGAAGACGGCATCCTCTTAAATGAGATCAATACCTTCCCCGGGGAAACTCCGATCTCAATGTTCCCCAAGTTGTTGGAACATAATGGCGATACTATGGAAGATTTCCTCTCCTGTGCAATTGCCAAGGCTGTAGCCGAAAAAAACTGCTGAGATTTCCCTGCCGAGCAGAAAAAAAGGCAGACTTTCCGGTCTGCCTATATGTGATGTTTAAAAACTTTGTAGCATCGATGCAGGGGGGTTAAATAAAACTTTCGATAAAGTTTTTGATTGAATCCTTGGGCATGGCGCCTACTTGTTTTCCGACAACTTCACCGTTTTTGTAGATAAGTAAGGTGGGGATGCTCATGATCCCCAACTGTCCGGCATAGCCGGAGTTTTTATCGATATCAATTTTGACGAATTTAACGTTAGGCATTTCTTCTGAAAGTTCGTCAAGGCTCGGTGCGATCATTTTGCAGGGACCGCACCAGGTGGCCCAAAAGTCCACCAATACTGGAACATCGGAATTTATAACTTCGTTTTCGAAATCACTGTCGTTAAGATGCAGTACTTTACTCATTTAAAGCTCCGTAATTGAATATTTTTAACGGTATCCATCTCATCATTGGTGACAGTCTGACGAAAAAAAGATCGTTTAACCGTCAAAGGACGAAGAATGAATCACGACTTTTCAGATACGATACTATCACAGCGTTGTTAATCAACGCCGTGATGAGAGAGTTTTTCGTCAATTACGGCAAAGCTGTCAAAGGGCGTTTGAATACGCATTTGCTTAAATATGCCAGTACGGCACCGTATGCCGGCACAAACAGCAGGAGGTTAGCACAAAGTTTTACGGTGTAATCAAAAGTTGCAAGTTCAAACCAATGCTCTGCCATGAAGGGAACTGGACATGCCATAAAGGCTACGGCAAAGAAAACATAAGTATCGAGCAGGTTCCCGAAGATCCCAGAGGCCGTCGGTGCAGGCCACCATTTAGGAAGGCGGCGCAGACGTTGAAACACCAGAATATCTGCAAGTTGTCCTAATACGTAAGCAGAAAATGATGCAAGGGCAATACGGAAAACGAACACGCTGAAATTTCCAAGTGCAGCGAGTCCTTGCCATTGACCCTGTTCAAACAGGGTACCCACTATGTATGACAAAATAAGAGCCGGGATCATTGCAAAAAGAACGATCCTGCGGGCACGGTGCTGACCGTAGATCCTTGTAGTGAGATCTGTTGCCAGAAAAATGAATGGGTAGGTAAAGGTTCCGACCGTAGTGTTGATCCCGAATAAAGATAAAGGGATCTGCACGGCATAGTTACTTAGTACTATGACGAAGATGTGGAAAAACCAAAGCTTTTTTAAAGGGAAAGAAATATCGTTCATGATTTTCGTTTCAGTGAAATTAGATTGAAAAAAAAGAGCCTGCCGGCGAAGAAGCCGGCAGGGCACATTGTACGCTTTTCAATACAGATGAGTAAAAGTACAATCGGTGAAGATGCTTAAAATTTGGTGTATTTGAGTTTAAGTTTTTAAAACGGGCATGTTTGCAAATGAGAGACGACGCGGATCTGATCCTGATTGACGGATCATCTTTTTTGTACAGGGCGTATTACGCGGCCAAAGGCGGTTTTACCACTAAAAGCGGTATTCCAACAGGGGTAACGTTACTGATGACTAATATGCTGCGGCGCATTATTTCTATGGCTGGAAAAGCCCGCATCATCGCAGTATTTGATGCCAAAGGAAAAAGTTTCAGGGCAGAACTGTACAAAGAATATAAGGCTAATCGTCCCCCGATGCCGGATGAGCTTAAAGTGCAACTTGAATACGTTACGGCTTTGGTTAAGGGATTGGGGCTACCTTTTGTGAGCGTTACCGGTGTTGAGGCTGATGATGTATTGGGAACTTATGCCTTAAAGGCCGAGGAAAAAAATTTACGCACGGTGATCTGTACAGGTGATAAAGATTTGGCGCAATTGGTTACCGACAAAACAACTTTGCTCGATACCATGAATGACAAATCATATGACATCGAAGCAGTGAAGGAAAAATACGGTGTCGGTCCTGAACATATAATCGATCTTTTGGCGTTAAAAGGCGATGCTTCTGACAACATCCCGGGGATGGCAGGGTGCGGTGATAAAACTGCATGCGCGCTTATTAACGGTTTGGGCGGAATTGAGGAGATCTATGCAAGACGTGCGGAGATTTCATCTCTTTCATTTCGCGGAGCCAAAACTTTTAAAGAAAAATATGAAGCTGAAATAAATAATATCAGGCTTTCTTATGAATTGGCCCGTATAAGAAGAAATGTGGAATTGCCTCTGGCCATCGAAGATGTGCAGCCCCCGGTAGCAGATACACAAGCTTTGTTGTCTTTGTATGAAACTTTGGAATTTCGCAAGTTGCATGATGAACTCATGCAGAGATCACTCAATTCTTCCATCTTGGGGGCAGATGTAAATAAAGTTGAGTCCAAAACGGAACAAAAGGCACTTTCCGAAGCTCCCGATACTTTTGAAAGTTTGAAAACAGTAAGCAGACTTGTTCTTGATATAAAAACACTTAATGAAGAACTTGAGAGTGCCAAAAACAGAGGCTTGGTCGCTCTTGATACGGAAACCACTTCACTTAGAACCGAAGAAGCTTCTCTTGTCGGAATTTCATTGTGTTCAAAGGCAGGTCACACCTGTTATATACCGTTGTCTCATGATTATTTAGGAGTACCGAATCAATTACCAAGAGAGGAGGTTTTAGAGCGTCTTGATGCGGTATTAAACGGCAATAAAGTAAAGATTGTCGGGCATAACATTAAGTACGATATGTTGGTGCTGGCCCGTCACGGTCTGAAGCTTGAAAATGTATATGCAGACACCATGGTGATGGCGCATCTTTTGGACTCGTCACAGGGAGTGTCAATGGATGAATTGGCGCTTTTTTATCTTAATTATCAGGATATAAGCTATGACGAGGTTACCGGAAAAGGGAAGAAACGTCTGGTTTTTTCGCAGGTTCCTTTGGAGCAGGCATGTAAATATGCAGGAGAAGATGCTGAGGTAACGTTCAGACTGTACGACAGACTTTTACCCATGCTGAAAGCAAAACCGGTGCTTTTAAAGGCCTTTGATGAAGTAGAAATGCCGCTTGTGAAAGTGCTGTTTAAAATGGAATTGCAGGGAGTTTTAGTCGACAGACATGTACTTTTTGAACAAAATAAGGTTCTGAATGCAGAAATGCTGCAGATCCAGCAGGATATATATGCTTCAGCCGGAGAACAATTCAATATTTCTTCCCCAAAGCAGCTTGGTACCGTACTATTTGAGAAACTGGGCATTCCTTATCCTAAAAAAAGAAAAGAAGGAGCGTCGTATTCTACGGCTGAGGACGTGTTGGAAAGTATTGCAGCCGATTTTGATATTGCCAATTTGGTATTACGTTATCGGGAGTTGTCAAAACTCATCTCAACCTATACGGAAAAATTACCAACTCTCATTGATCCCAAGAGCGGTCGCATTTTTACGTCATTCCATCCTGCCGGAACCGTAACCGGCAGATTGTCATCTTCGGATCCCAATTTGCAAAATATACCGGCACGTACTCATGAAGGAAAACTTATACGCAAAGCATTTATAGCACCTGACGGGTATACGCTGATCAGTGCCGACTATTCGCAGATTGAATTACGCCTGATCGCTCATATAGCTAATGATGAAGGTCTGATTAAAGCATTTAATGCAGGATATGACATTCATAAGGCTACGGCTGCCGAAGTTTTGGGAAAGAAGGTTGATGAGGTGACTTCCGAGGAGCGTTCCCGGGCTAAGGCAACAAATTTCGGTCTTATGTACGGTATGGGCGCGTTCGGTTTAAAAAAACAAACCGGAATGAGTATGTCCGAAGCCAAAGAGTATATAGAGCTTTATTTTTCACGCTATCCCAACGTGCATAAGTATATGGAAAAAACTAAGGAATTTGCGCGTAAGCACGGTTATGTAACCACGATCACCGGTCGGGAAATCGTTATAAAAAATATAGGATCTACAAGTCAGGTGGCGGCAAGAGGAGCAGAACGAGCTGCTATTAATGCACCTATGCAGGGAAGCGCGGCAGATCTTATCAAGATGGCAATGATAAGAATTCAGAATTGGATAGATTCTTTGCCGGAAAATACCGTACGCATGACAGTACAAGTACATGACGAATTGTTATTTGAAGTGAAAAACGATTTTTTGGATGAAGCGAAAAATAAAATCCAGGAAATGATGGAGAATGTATTTAAATTGAAAGTACCTTTGAAAGTCGGTATTGGCTGCGCCCAAAACTGGGGAGATGCTCACTGAGGTATTTTATGACCGCTTGGAAACAAGCGGTTTTTCACAAAGAAATACATTTTTATCATCTATTTTTACAAAACTTAGTGTTTCACCCCAGGCTCCTAGCCCTAAACGTACAGAGCCTTTGAAATATTCGTCATATTTTTTTTCAAAGATATGAAAGTGTCCGTGAATAAGTATCTTGCAATCGTAGGCAGTAAGTAATCTTGCGGCTTCTTCGCTGACAGCACCGTAGTACGAAGGAGATAAAGTACGCGACGCATCCTGTTCGTAACTGGTTTGTCTTATTTTTTGTCCGATATACAGCCTTAATCGGTAAGGTAAAGCTCTGAAGGTAAGTCTTGCCAGCGTATTGTGAGCAATTTTCCTGAATTTCACGAAACTTTTATCATTGGTGCAAAGCAGATCTCCGTGAATGAGCAGGGCCTTTCCCTGCGGAGTTTCCAGTACGCAGCATTCTGGCAACAATTTCATTTCAAAAAAAGCGGCGTCGCGTTTGTTTACCAAAAAGTCGCGGTTACCGCATAAAAAATCTACCGCCACTTTGTGTTTGTGCAGATTGTGCAAACAAAGTTTGATCCTTTGGGTCAAAGGATCTTTTTTACAAATGCCGATAAAAAAATCAAAAAAATCCCCTGCGATGATGAGTCTTGAGCCGCAAGGCAGATGATTGGAAAAATTTTCAAAAGCCGAAGTTAACTCCGGCTTTGAATAACTCAGATGCAGATCCGAGATAATATAGGTTACAGGCATCAGTCTTGAATGACGGCTTCGGTAATTTCTACGGTTTCGCGGGGAACGTCACCGTGGGGAAAACGAGTTTCTGTGGGAAGGGCTTCGATTTTGCGTACTACATCCATTCCGTCGGTAACCTTGCCGAATACGGCATATCCCCAGCCGTCGCGATCTTTTGAGCGGAAATTCAGGAAATCATTGTCAACGGTGTTGATAAAAAACTGGGCCGTTGCCGAATGAGGATCAGGTGTACGGGCCATGGCAATGGT
The DNA here is from genome assembly GCA_022779845.1 of Succinatimonas sp. Lineage (GTDB taxonomy): Bacteria > Pseudomonadota > Gammaproteobacteria > Enterobacterales > Succinivibrionaceae > Succinivibrio. Next base: position 25,567 of record JALEXT010000022.1, on the reverse strand, counting down.
ACCGGTATCGTTTTTTAAGCCGTTATCAGCTTCGTTGACGATAGGCTCATGAGTGTCTTTTTGAGACATGTCGGAGGTAAAACCGCCGCCCTGGATCATGAATCCTTTGATCACGCGATGGAAAATCGTGCCGTTGTAAAAGCCTTCTTTTACATATCTTTCAAAATTAGCGGCGGTGGCGGGAGCATGCTCGTGGTCAAGTTCGATGGTAATATCACCCAAAGTGGTTTTTAAAATAATCATTTTTCCCTCGTATATATGAACCGTGATGCGGTTTCCTTCATTTTAACAGATCGAGAACTTTTGCCCCAGGATCCTGGATCTAATGGCACGACGTTACTTATAAGGCAGATTAAGGGGCGTGCAAACATATATATATGAGAATATGTCAGCTTACCTTCTTTTGAGAGTGAATCATCGGGAAAACTGCTTAAGATGACAGGAGATTGATTGTGATCTCCTTGCTTTAGCAAGGGGAGGATGTCAAACTTGGCATTTAAATTAGATGTTCAAATTTTATCAGGTAGGGCAAGAAGATGCTCAGGATCCACAATTCGCTTACGAAGACCAAAGAAACTTTCACTCCGATCACGGAGGGCAAGATAGGAATGTATGTGTGCGGAGTGACGGTTTATGATTTTTGTCACATCGGACATGCCCGCACTTTTGTGAACTTTGACGTGATCGTGAGATATTTGCGTTATCGCGGATACGATGTCAAGTATGTACGCAATATTACCGATATCGACGACAAAATTATCAAGCGTGCCGCTGAACAGGGGATCAGTACCAAAGAACTTACCGATCATTTTATCGAGGAAATGCATAAGGATTTCGATGCTTTGGGGATCAAGCGTCCGGATATTGAACCAAAAGCTACGGAAAATATCGATGCCATTATTTCTATCGTGGAAAAACTGATAGCCGGCGGTCATGCTTATGTGGCTGAAAACGGTGATGTTTGCTTCAAAATTGATACCTTCCCTCAGTACGGCAGACTTTCTGGGCAAAAACTTGAAGAGTTGCAGGCAGGCGCGCGCGTGGAAATTGCACAAAGCAAACATAATCCTCTGGATTTTGTGCTGTGGAAAATGAGCAAGCCCGGTGAGCCTGCTTGGGATTCTCCCTGGGGCAAGGGCAGACCAGGATGGCATATAGAATGCTCTGCTATGAACAGCCGTTTGCTTGGAACCGAATTTGACATTCACGGCGGCGGATCAGATCTTCTGTTCCCTCATCATGAGAATGAAATTGCACAAAGTTGCTGCGCGTTTCACACCAAATACGTAAATTATTGGATGCATTCGGGAATGGTGATGATCAATGAACAGAAAATGTCCAAATCATTGCATAATTTCTTTACTATCCGTGATGTACTGAAGGAGTATGACGCAGAGACTGTTCGTTTCTTCCTGATGTCGGGGCAGTATCGCAGTGCTCTTAATTATTCACAGGAAAATCTTGATAAGGCAAGGGCAGGACTTACAAGACTTTATACTACATTACACGGAATTGAAGCTGTAAAACCTGAAAAACCGGATGATGAGTATACGAAACAGTTCTGTGAGTACATGGATGACGACTTCAATACCCCGGGTGCTATTGCGGTGCTTTTTGATTTAGCCAAACAAATCAACAAGGAAAGCGGTGACAAGGCGGCGATGCTTGCAGGAAGACTCATTGAATTGGGAGGCGTGCTGGGAATTTTGCAGCAGGATCCGGAGGCTTTCTTAAAAAGCGGTGCAGCTGTCAAGGAAAACGGTAACGATGATATTCCGGTGATAGAGGCTCTTATTAAAGAGCGCAATGATGCCCGCAAAGCAAAAAATTGGAGCAGAGCGGATGCTGCTCGTGACAAACTGAAATCCATGAGAATAGAACTTGCCGACGGTCCTTCTGGTACCACTTGGCGTCGCGTTTGATTTACAGGGCCGTTTTTTACGGCCTTTTGTTTATTATAGAGACGAAATATAAGGAGCGGATATGTATCTGCAACAAGCCGAAATCCGTAATTTCAGGGGAATACGACAGCTGAAAGTGGATTTCGAAAGTGACTGCACGGTGCTTATCGGTGAGAACTCATGGGGTAAATCGTCTTTATTGCGAGCCTTATGGATGGCAATGGGATGCGGAGAGAAACTTTGCCGTTTTGCCCCTGAAGATCTTTATGTTCCGATCCCACTTTTAGAGGACAGTGAAGAAAATCCGGAGCAAAGTTCCGATGAGCAATTTTCACTGCGCCCTGCTTTGCATTTTTCTTCAAAAAAAAGACGTCGCGACAGCATAATCGAGCAGATGCATCAGGAAGCTCAAAAAGAAGATGCCCGCGGTGCTTATTTTCGCAAAGAATATGAGTTTTCAAGTCAGGATTGTTATCGTGACAAGGCAGATAAAGTTCAGTTTGATTTTATTTTTGCCGAAAGTGCTTTCGGATCGGAACTTCTGACTCTGCCTCAGTTAAAAAAATTTTGGTCTTACGGCGATGACGGAATTTACCGTATTCACTGGAGAATAGTCGGAAGACGTGACAAGGATATTTTCAAGACGGAACACTTGTTAATTTGTAAGACACAAGCAGATCAAAAAGAAGTTAGAAAAGGGATCCTTGCTCTCATAAGACTTAACCCAGTCTTGCGTATACGAGATCAGCGTATGAACAGGAGTGCCCCCGATGATGAGGACAGACTCAGGGGTGACGGTTCTTACGTGTTTGAAAATTTTGCAGAATCATTTAAAAACGATATGGCAATCTCTGCGCCTGAAATGAAACGCAGATTGGATTGTCTTAATGATCTTTCGCAAAGATATTTAACCAATTATTCAGGTCCAGCTATTTTAAAGGATAGGTCTCGTCAAACGCGCAACAATGATATTTTAGGGCGCACCGTTTCAATCGAAACTCTGTCGTCTTTGCGTGAGACCATGGAAAAACCCGGTATCAACAAAGTAAAGATCCTGACAACTCTTTTAGCAGGAGTTGTGCTTTCATCTCAAGGAGATAGAAAGTTTAGCGTACAGGCTTCGCCAATCATTATTTTTGAAGATATAGAGGCAAGATTTCATCCGTCTTTATTGCTTTCATTCTGGTCGATAGTAAGTGCGGTTAGAGTGCAGAAAATCGTCACTACTAATTCAGGCGATTTGCTTTCGGCCATTCCTCTGCAGGCTTTGCGCAGACTTTACAGACCGTATTACGACACCAGAAGCTACAAGGCGGACGTAAAATCGTTATCTCTTGATGATCAAAGACGCATCGCATTTCATTTGCGTATCAACCGTCCCATGACTTTTTTTGCTCGTACGTGGCTTTTGGTTGAGGGTGAAACTGAGATTTGGGTTATTTCACAGGCCGCGGCTATTTTGGGGATCAGTCTGCAATGTGACGGGATCCGTACCGTGGAGTTTGCACAGTGCGGTTTAAATCCGATCATGAAATTGGCAAGACAATTGGGAATTGCTTTTTTTGTCATGACCGACGGAGATGAAGCCGGACGTTCGTATTGTGAAATCGTAAAAAAATTTGTTCCCGAAAGGCAACTGGATGCTCATTTAACCAGATTGCCTTCTGTGGATATAGAGCATTATCTTTATTGTTCTGGTTTTGAATCGGTTTTTTTAAGATGTGCCGGTATACGCGGACCTTTGCGCAAGGGAACTACATCTGATCGGGTTATAGAACTTGCAATAAGAAAAAAAACCAAGCCGGGACTGGCAATCGAGGTTATAGAAGAAATGCGCCGCCGCGGCGCAAAAGGAGTCCCTCCGGTGATAGTGGATATGATTTACAAATTAAGAGCACTTTGTCGCGGAGATTTTCTTTGAATTATTCAATATTTTGAACTTGCTCGCGCATTTGCTCGATGAGTACTTTGAAATCTACTGCCAAATGCGTAAGCTCAAGAGATGAGGTTTTGGAAGCCATGGTATTAGCTTCTCGGTTGAATTCCTGCATCATGAAATCGAGGCGTTTTCCGCATAATCCGCCTTTTGCCAAAATGGAACGCGTTTGGGCAATATGGGCACGTAACCTGTCGTATTCTTCCTGAATGTCGTCACGCTCGGCCATGAGTACCACTTCCTGTTCCAGTCTTTGCTCATCAAAATGCTCGTCAGATTTGAAACTTTGCAAATGTTTTCTGAGCCTTTCCATTTCAAGCTCGGTTAATTTCGGCAGCATTCTTTCGATGCTGTTCAGACCTTTTTCAAGTTGCACAAGTCTTTCTTCAAGAACTTTTTTCAGTTTTTCTCCTTCATGGATCCTCGCCTGTTTCAAGAGTTTCAAAGCTTCGGCAAAGGTTTTTTTGATACAGGCATCGACATCGATATTTGCAGTTTGTTCCGACTTTAAGATGCCGGGGAAGTTCAAAACATCAAGGCCGGTCGGCTTTCTGAGTAGATCTTTTCCAAAAAAATCATCGATTTTTGTCAGAGTATTTTTAAGCGTGCAAAGCAAATTTTGATCTACGTTAAAGTTGTTATTACCATTGCAGGTTATGCAGATGTTGCATTCTGTTTTACCGCGAAACAACTCTTTATTAGCCATTTCCCGTAATGACGAAGTCAATGACTGAAGGTTCGGATCATCTGTTCTTAAGTAAAATTCAAAAAAACGGTTGTTAACGCTGCGCAGGTCAACGCAAATTTCAAGATCATCAAAAGTAAGCTGTGCGTGTCCTGAGCCTGTCATGCTGCTGATTTGATTCATGGTCCGATCCTTTGTTGTCAGAATGCCGTTTAATTCAAACTTTCCGTACGGTATCAGGGACAAATATATTAAAAAAATGCTGTATGATATGAAAAATTTTTTTTGAGAGATTTGTTATGCAGGAATATCAGCGCAAATTCATCGAATTGGCACTTGAGCGCGGAGTGCTCAAATTCGGCAGTTTCATTCTCAAGTCAGGCAGAGTCAGCCCGTATTTTTTTAATGCAGGCGGATTTTCTACCGGAGAAGATCTGGCAAAACTCGGCGCCTGTTATGCGCATGCTTTGATCGATGCCGGAATTGATTTTGACGTTCTTTTCGGGCCGGCTTACAAAGGTATTCCTTTAGCCTGTGCTACGGCTATGGCATTGAGCCTTGAACATAATCGCAATGTTCCCTGGTGCTTTAACCGTAAAGAGAAAAAAGATCACGGCGAAGGCGGAAATTTAGTCGGATCGGATCTTAAGGGCAGAGTGCTTTTGATAGACGATGTGATCACCGCAGGTACTGCCATACGTGAATCTGCCGAGATCATCAGAGCAAACGGGGCAGAGTTTACTGCGGCACTTATTGCTTTAAACCGTAAGGAAAAAGGACGCGGAGAGAAAAGTGCCATTGCCGAGGCTGAAGAGGAGCTCGGGATCAAGGTGATCTCTATTGTGTCCTTTGACGATCTTTTAGAATATGTGAAGAAAGATCCCAAGCTTTCTGAGCATATAGAAGCGATGCAACAGTATCGCGAACAATACGGAGTTTGATCGTTTTTTATTTTTCTAAGGAGGAACGCAAAAGTTCCTCCTCATTTTTAGCCTTGTGCTGTTCCAATGCAGAACGCATGCTAAAAGTACATCCGCAGTAGCGTTGATTGTAGAAGCCTATTTCTTTTACCAATTCATAGCGTCTTCCCACCAGTCCTTGCTTTCTCCAGTCGGTATCCCAATAAACAGAACCCGGTACACATTGCTCGGCTCGGTATCCTGCTTTGTCAACCTGGGCTTTGCTTTTCCATCTTGAGGTTGCAAGTGTGGTGGTAAAAACTTTGATCCCGCGCGATAAGGCAAATTCTGCCGTAACTTTGAGTCTCATAAAAAAGCATTCGTCACAGCGTGCACCGCGTTCAGGACTGTCTTCAAATCCTTTTATGCATGAGAACCATTCTTTAACACAGTAATCGCCGACAACAGCTTCAAGATTCAGAAGCTTTGCCAGATGCAACCATTCATCACGACGTTTTTCATATTCCTTTGAAGGATGAATGTTGGGATTGAAGAAAAACAGTACTGGTTTTAGTCCGTGATAAATCATGCATTCCAATACGGCAGTCGAGCAAGGAGCACAACAACAATGCAATACGGGGTGTTTTTCTCCCAAGGGAACATCAAGATTGGTTCTGGGAGTGGAAAGACCGTAGTTTTGGGGAAGTGTGAAATCCATACTATAATTCTGCGCTGTTTTGAGCTTTTTAGTGAAACGGCAGTATACCGCGTATTTTATTTGGCAATTCTGAAAATGCCAAACAGTCTGTTCTTAGATACGGTTATTTGATGCCCGAGCAAGAGGATGGTTATGAAGAAAAACATGCACGCAAGCAGATCGGTAAGTCGCATGTGGTTTTCCCTGGTAGTAATAATTTCTGCTTTAAGTTGCGCAGTGTGGGCGGCGGTATGCGATTCAACTCCCAGAGTTCTCATGCCTCAGCTTGCAGGTATAGTGGCTTGTTCGGGAGCTTTGCTGGTATGGATCTTCTTTGAGCTAAACCGTCGTACGCTGAGATTTTTCCTGATACTGGCTGTTTTGTATTCGTCAGTGCCCTTAATCAGGCTCTGTATCGGCTCTGCATTAAGGCCTGTTGAATTTCTGGTAAGCCTCGAATCTGCAGCGGCTGCATTCGTACCAATTATGTTTTTTTGGTTCCTTGCAGGACAAACCAAGAAGAGTTGGATTAGAAAGTTAAGTTGCGCTTTTGTTTATGTGCTGACGGTGGCATTGGTATTTTTCCCCGGTTCGCTTTGGGCATACTTCATTGCCATGAAACAATTGCTTACTTCCGATATTATCCTGGCTTTGGCGCAGACCAATTCCGATGAAAGTAAGGAATATTTTCAGGCGCATGCCGATTTTAACTGGGCTTTGGCAGCTCTGTTTACAGTGGCGCTTGCAGTGTTTTTCGTGTGGTTGCTGCAAAGAAGCGGAGTGGGATCTTGCCGAAGATTCAAAGGACGCTTTGAATGCGGGATCATGTTGTTTGTGTTAAGTCTTTATGAACTTTTCAATGTCTTGCCTGCTGTGCCTTATCTTGCAACGTCAGTTTTAAAAGTTACGGGGACTCAGCTTAAGCAATATGAGCATTATGCAAAGCGCAGCGGGGATCGGGCTGCACGGCTTGCCAAAATAGGCGGTATTACATGTAAGAAAGGTCATGCCGGAATTTATCTTTTGGTGATCGGTGAATCGGCAAATCGTGATCATATGCAATTGTACGGTTATGCAAGAGAAAATACCCCTTTTATGTCTTCGCTTAAACGGGATGGAAACACTTTTTACTTTGATAAGGCTTACTCAAGCTTCCCTCAGACCGTTCCGGCGCTGACTTATGCTCTTACAGGTAAAAACCAATACAACGGCGCCGATCTTTTAGACTCTTTTTCCCTAATCGAGATTGCAAGGAAGGCCGGATTTGAGATCTACTGGCTGTCGAATCAACGCAAAATAGGTGTTTACGAGACTCCGATCTCGGTAATTGCCTCTGCTGCGGATCATGAAATTTGGTTAAACAATACTGCAAAGATGTACAGTCTTTTCCTTGACGGAGAGTTGGTTGACCGCTTCCCGGATCTTGCAGATAAAGACAATGCTTTGATAGTTGTGCATCTGATGGGCAGTCACGAGCGCTACGCCGAACGTACGCCTGACAAGTTCAAAGTTTATTCAGGAGCAAAAGATCCTCGTACAGACGAATATGATGCGAGCATTTTATACACTGATGAAAATCTGCGCAGGCTTTATCAGAAGATCTCCGCTCATCCCCGTTTTCAGGCAATGGTATATTTTTCCGATCACGGCGAGGATCTGGATACTCTTTTTGATCACAACCCAGCGCAGTTTACCTTCCCCATGGTACGTATTCCGTTGATGATCAAAGTGTCCGATGCATATGCACGGGTAAATAAGGATGTTACTCAGTCTCTTCGGGTTCATCGTAAAAGTTTATGGACAAACGATCTGCTTTTTGACCTTATGTGCGGAATGATGGGACTTGCAGGTATGCCGCAGTACCGTGCTGCTTTTGATCTTTCTTCTCCTTCGTACAGATTGAACGTAGAGCAGGGGACGACCATGCACGGAAAAGTAAAGGTTATGAGTGATCCTCATTTTGACCGTTGAGAAACTGTAGCTGGAAAAAAGCAAAAAAATCGGATTTTCGCTTGATCGTCAGTCAAGAAAGTGTAAAATACACGCACGTTTTACCGACCGAGGATAAAAAGGTTCGGGTAAAAGCCAGCCCTACATCTTAAAGATGCGGCTGAGGAAACTCCCTCTGATCTTGAGGGAATTGTTGATAAAGCGGCACCTCCTCTTGTAAGGTTACAGGAAGGCGGGTGTTCGCATGTTCTTTTTATATGGAGTCTGCAATGCAGAATCAGAGAATTAGGATCCGTCTTAAGGCCTACGATCACAGATTAATCGACCACTCGACCGCTGAGATCGTTGAAACCGCCAAACGTACCGGTGCTCAGGTACGCGGACCGATCCCGCTCCCCACTCGTAAGGAGCGCTATACCGTCCTTATTTCCCCGCACGTTAACAAAGATGCCCGTGATCAGTACGAAATCCGTACTCACAAGCGTCTCGTTGACATCGTGGAGCCGACCGAGAAGACCGTTGACGCCCTCATGCGTCTGGACCTCGCTGCCGGTGTGGATGTGCAGATCAGCCTTCGCTAACAGATAGGGGAATAATACAATGTCAATCGGTTTAATCGGCCGCAAACTTGGTATGACCCGTGTGTTCAACGAGAACGGCAAATCTGTTCCGGTGACCGTCATTCAGGTTGAGGCAAACCGCGTTACTCAGATAAAGAACGCAGAAACTGATGGCTATACCGCCATTCAGGTAACCACCGGCGAGCGTAAAGCCAGCCGTATGACCAAGGCTGAGATCGGCCATTTTGCCAAGTCTGGCGTTGCCGCCGGCAGAGGCTTGTGGGAGTTCCGTCTTGAGCCTTCCGAGCTCGAAGCCTATCAGTTAGGTTCCGAAATCAAAGTTGACGCCTTCAAGGATGTCAAGAAAGTTGACGTTACCGGCCAGTCCAAAGGTAAGGGCACTGCTGGTACCATCAAACGCTATCACTTCCTGCATCAGGATTACACTCACGGTAATTCCCGTTCGCACCGTGTTCCCGGCTCTACCGGTCAGAATCAGACCCCCGGCCGTGTGTTCAAGGGTAAGAAGATGGTAGGCCATATGGGCAGCGAAAGAGTTACCGTTATGGATCTTGAGCTGGTTCGTATTGACTCCGAGCGCAACTTACTTCTCGTTAAGGGTGCTGTACCCGGTGCCAATAACGGCGACGTAATCGTAAGGCCAAGTGTCAAAGCTTAACCCGAGGTATAGAAAATCATGGAATTAAAGATGATTGGCGCTGACAAGCCGCTGGAAGTGTCAGACACCACCTTCGGTCGTGAGTTCAATGAGCCGTTAGTTCATCAGGTAGTAGTTTCCTATCTGAGCACTGCCCGTGCCGGCACCAAGGCTCAGAAGACCCGTTCCGAAGTCTCCGGCGGCGGCAAGAAGCCGTTCCGTCAGAAGGGAACCGGTCGCGCCCGTGCAGGTTCATCCCGTTCTCCTTTGTGGAGAGCCGGTGGCAAGATTTTTGCTGCCAAGCCTCAGGACTGGACCCAGAAGATCAACCGCAAGATGTATCGTGTTGCCATGCGCAGCATTCTTTCCGAGCTCGTCCGTCAGGACCGTTTGGTTGTCGTAGACAATTTCTCTGTGGAAGATTGCAAGACCAAAACTCTGGTTGCCAAGCTCAAGAGCATGGATCTTAAGCAGGCTCTGATTGTTACCGACGCTTTTGACGAGAATCTCGTTCTTGCGTCCCGCAATCTTTACAAGGTAGACGTCTGCCAGCCGGGAACTTCCGAGTTCAACCCCGTCAACCTGATTGATTACGACAAGGTGGTTATGACTTCCGCCGCTGTCAAGAAGGTAGAGGAGATCCTGAAATGATTTCTGACGCACGTTTACTTAAAATTATCGTTGCTCCGGTAGTCACCGAAAAGAGCACTGCTGTTTCTTCCAAGGGCACTTATGTGTTCAAAGTTGCAAGCGATGCTACCAAAGAAGAGATCAAGGCAGCTGTTGAAAAGCTCTTCAACGTTACCGTCTCCAACGTCCGTACTCTGAATGTGCAGGGTAAATCCCGTCGCACCGTTCACGGCATCGGCAAGCGTTCTGACTGGAAGAAAGCTTATGTGACTCTTCCTGAGGGAACCAATATCGACGTCACGACTGCTGCACAGCAGGCTGATAAGGAGAGCAAATAATGGCTATCATCAAAGCAAAGCCTACCTCCCCGGCTCGCCGTCACGTTGTCCAGATCAAGACCCCTGGCCTCTGGAAGGGCGGCCCTTACACTCCTCTCGTGGTTGAGAAGCGCAAGACCGGCGGACGTGACAACTACGGTCACATTTCAACCCGTCATATCGGCGGCGGTCACAAGCAGCGCTATCGTTTGATCGATTTCAAACGCCAGAAGGACGGTATTGAAGCCCGTGTTGAGCGTATTGAATACGATCCTAACCGTTCTGCTCACATCGCTTTAGTGCTTTATAAGGACGGCGTCCGTTCTTATATCCTTGCTCCTAAGGGATTAAAAGCCGGTGATACCGTGATTTCTGGTGCAAATGCTCCTATCGAAGTCGGTAATACCCTCCCTATGGAAAACATTCCTCTTGGTACTGTTATCCATGCCGTTGAACTTGTTCCAGGTAATGGTGCTCAGTTTGCCCGTTCAGCTGGTGCTTACTGTGAGTTGTTGGCCAAGGAAGGTCAGTACGTGACTTTGCGTATGCGCTCAGGCGAAATGCGTCGCGTTTTGGCTGCAGGCCGTGCAACCATCGGTGAAATCGGCAACGGTGAGCATATGCTCGCTCAGTTGGGTAAAGCCGGTGCCAAGCGTTGGCGCGGTATCCGTCCTACTGTTCGCGGTATGTCAATGAACCCTATTGACCACCCGCATGGCGGTGGCGAGGGCCGTAACAAGGGTATTCAGCCGCGTTCACCGTGGGGTACTCCTTGCAAGGGCTACAAGACCCGCAAGAACAAGCGTACTGAGAAGTACATTGTTCATCACCGTTAATCGTATAGCGAGGATTTAAAATGCCACGTTCTCTGAAGAAAGGACCTTTCATTGACGAGTCCTTACTGAAGAAGGTTCAGCAGAGCCAGCAGTCCGGCGACAAGAAGCCCATCAAGACCTGGTCCCGCCGTTCCGTCATCATTCCGACCATGATCGGAATGACCATTGCAGTTCACAACGGCCGTCAGCATGTTCCCGTTTTTGTGACCGAAGATATGATCGGCCATAAGCTCGGTGAGTTTGCTCCGACCCGTACCTTCCACGGTCACGCTGCCGCCGCTGACGCGAAAGCCGGTAAATAGGAGTAACCACAATGGAAGTTAAAGCTGTTCACCGTTACGCTCGTTCTTCTGCACAGAAGACCCGTCTGGTTGCCGATCAGGTTCGCGGTCTTCCCGTTCAGAAGGCTCTCGATCTGCTTAAGTTCAGCCCCAGAAAGGCTGCTGCGCTGATTCGTAAAGTTGTGCTCTCCGCTGTTGCCAACGCCGAACACAACAACTCCATGGATGTCGATTCTCTCGTGATCTCCAAGATCATGGTTGATGAAGGGCCGTCCCTCAAGCGCATTATGCCGCGTGCCAAGGGTCGTGCCGATCGCATCGTGAAGCGTACCTCTCACATCACCGTTTACGTTGCGGATCAGGAGTAAAAATGGGCCAGAAAATTAATCCTAACGGGATCCGTCTGGGCATCACCAAGCCTTATATCTCAACTTGGTATGCTTCAAGCAAGGTTTTCCCTGCCAACGTTAAAAGCGATAACGAAGTTCGTAAGTTTTTAACCGGCGAACTTAAGAATGCTTCTGTGTCCAAGATCGTGATCGATCGCCCTGCAAAGAGCATTCGCGTAACCATCTGCACCGCCCGTCCCGGCATCGTAATCGGCCGTAAGGGTGAAGATGTTGAAAAGTTGCGCAGACAGATCGCCAATATTGCCGGAGTTCCTGCTCAGGTCAACATCAGCGAAATTCGTAAACCGGATCTCGACTCCAAGATTGTTGCCGACAGCATCGCTTCACAGCTTGAGCGTCGTGTCATGTTCCGTCGTGCCATGAAGAAGGCCATTCAGAACGCAATGCGTGCTGGTGCCAAGGGCGTTAAAATTGAAGTTTCCGGCCGTTTGGGCGGAGCTGAAATCGCTCGTACTGAGTGGTTGCGTGAAGGTCGCGTTCCTTTGCACACTCTGCGTGCTGACATTGATTATGCAGTGTCTGAAGCCGTCACCACTTACGGTGTGATCGGTGTCAAGGTGTGGATCTTCAAGGGCGAAATCTTAGGCGAATTGCCTTTGGCTCAGGAAGAGGCCGACGATCGCAATGGTTCTGTTGCTCCTGCCGGACGCAGACACCGTCGTGATGACAATCAGGCCCGTAACGGCCGTGGCCGTCGCGGACAGGCTGCCGATAAAGCAGCTGCCGCTGGCAAGAAGGCCGATGCCGCTCCAGCCGATGAAAAGGCTGAGTAACGGAGGATTTTAAATGTTACAGCCGAAACGTACTAAATATCGTAAGACTCAGAAGGGCCGCAACGAGGGTCTGTGCTATGCAGGTTCCAAGGTTGACTTCGGTGAGTTCGGTTTGAAAGCCACCTCCCGCGGTCAGATCACCTCTCGTGAGATTGAAGCTGCCCGTCGCGCTTTCACCCGTGAGATGAAGCGTGCTGGTAAAGTCTGGATCCGTGTGTTCCCCGATAAGCCTATCACTCAGAAAGCTCTCGGTGTTCGTATGGGTAAAGGCAAGGGCACCGTCGAGTATTGGGTTGCTCCCATTCAGCCCGGCCGTGTTCTCTTTGAAATCGGCGGTATTCCCGAGGAAGTTGCTCGTGAGGCTTTCCGCCTTGCCTCAGCAAAGCTTTCCGTGACTACCACTTTTGTTCGTAAGCAGGTGATCTAATGCAGAGCAACGAGTTACGTAATAAGTCGGTTGAAGAGCTTAAGACAGAGCTTGCCAACCTCAACCGCGAGCAGTTCAATCTGCGTTTTCAGCTCAAGACTGCCCAGTTGCAGCAGACTGACAACGTAAGAAAGGTTCGCCGCGATATTGCCCGCGTCAAGACCATTCTTGCACAAAAGCAAAACAGCGCAAACTGAGAGGAAGAATAAATGTCTGAAGAACAGAATGCCGTCAAAGCTTCACGTTCCCTCCGCGGACGCGTTGTTTCCGACAAAATGCAGAAGGCCTGCGTGGTTGCCGTTGAGCGCCGCGTTCAGCACCCTGTGTATGGCAAGACCGTGACCCGTACCACCAAGTTCCACGTGGCGGATCCTGAGAATGTCGCCAAGGTCGGCGATTTGGTCGAGATCTGCGAGGGTCGTCCCGTCTCCAAGACTATTTCCTGGAGATTGAGCAAGGTTGTCGAGAAGGCTCAGGCCTGATTAATCCTTGATTTTGGATTAATTTGAATTAATAAATTAAACCGCAACGGCTTTTCGTTGCGGTTTTTTTATATTTATGTTATCTTGTAGCGCCTTCTGATTTAAAGATTCTGAAGGTTTGTATTTTTTCTTTAACCGGAGCATTTGAAATGATCCAGATGCAAAGCATGCTTGACGTTGCCGACAACTCGGGCGCACGTGCTGTAATGTGTGTGAAGGTCCTTGGTGGCTCTCACCGCCGTTACGCAGGCATTGGCGACATCATTAAGGTGTCTGTCAAAGATGCGATCCCTCGCGGCAAGGTTAAGAAGGGCGATGTTGTTGACGCAGTCGTAGTACGCACTAAGAAAGGCGTGCGCCGTCCTGACGGTTCACTCATCCGCTTTGATAGCAACGCTGCAGTTCTTTTGACTGCACAGCATGAGCCTATTGGCACCCGTATTTTCGGACCTGTTACTCGCGAATTGCGTACCGAACAGTTCATGAAGATCGTGTCTTTGGCTCCTGAAGTACTCTAATTTAAGAGGATATCAGTAACATGGCAGCGAAAATTCGCACCAACGACGAAGTAATCGTCATTACTGGCAAGGACAAGGGCAAGACCGGCAAAGTCACCCGCGTACTTACCAAGGAGCATAAAGTGCTGGTTGAGGGCATCAATGTCCACAAGAAGCACCAGAAAGCTAACCCTAACATTGGCCAGGAAGGCGGAATTGTCAATATTGAGGCTCCCGTTGACGTCTCAAACGTTGCAATTTATAACCCTGATTCCAAGAAAGCTGACCGCGTGGGCTTCCGCGAAGAAGACGGCAAAAAAGTTCGTTTCTTCAAGTCCAACGGCAAAATCATTGCCTCCAGCGCCAAGTAAGGTAATTTAAAGGAGAATAACGATGGCGAAACTGCATGATTTATACAAGCAGGAAGTAATCAAAGCCTTAACCGAACAGTTTGGTTACAAGACGGTCATGCAAGTCCCTCGGATTGTGAAGATCACCCTTAATATGGGTGTTGGTGAAGCACGTACTGACAAGAAGATTCTTGAAAATGCAGCACGTGATATGGCCGCTATCTCCGGCCAGAAGCCTTTAATCACCAAGGTTCGCAAGTCCGTAGCGGGCTTCCAGATTCGTGAAGGCTACCCTATCGGCTGCAAGGTCACCCTGCGCGGCGAGCGTATGTGGGAGTTCCTCGAGCGTTTGATCGTAATTGCTATTCCGCGTATCCGCGATTTCCGTGGTCTTTCTGCCAAGTCTTTTGACGGCAGAGGAAATTACTCCATGGGCGTACGTGAGCAGATCATTTTCCCTGAGATCGACTATGACAAGGTAGACGCTGTGCGTGGTCTTGATATCACCATAACCACCACTGCCAAGACCGACGAAGAAGGCAGAGCTCTGTTGAAGGCTTTTGACTTCCCGTTCCGTACTCAGGCCGCTAAATAATTCGAGGACGAAGAACCTATGGCTAAAACCTCAATGATAAACAGAGATCTGAAGAGAAAAGCTCTTGCCGATAAATATCGCGCAAAGCGTTCAGAGCTCAAAAAGATTATTTCAAGTGTGTCCTCCACCGAGGAAGAGCGCTTCCAGGCTGTTATGGATCTTTCCAAACTGCCGCGTGACTCCAGCCCTTCGCGTCAGCGCAATCGCTGCTCCGAGACCGGTCGTCCGCACGGTTATCTGCGCAAATTCGGTCTTTCCCGCATCAAGCTGCGTGAGCACATGATGCGCGGTGAAATCCCTGGTCTGCACAAGGCAAGCTGGTAAAGAGGAAATACACACATGATGCAAGATCCTATTGCGGATTTGTTAACCCGCATCCGTAACGGCCAGGCTGCTGGCAAAGTTGCAGTTACCGTTCCTTCTTCCAAGCAGAAGCTGGCAATTGCCAATCTGTTGGTTAAAGAAGGCTACATTGCCTCCGTTCAGGAAGTCGGCGATGTCAAGAAAGTTTTGGAAATCGGTCTTAAGTATTATGAAGGCAAGCCGGTCGTCGAGCTGATTCAGCGCGTTTCACGTCCTGGTCTTCGTATTTACAAGAAGTGCCGCGATCTGCCCCGTATCATGAACGGTTTGGGCATTGCCGTGATTTCCACTTCCCAAGGCATTATGACTGACCGCGCCGCACGTAAGGGCGGCTTAGGCGGCGAAGTTATCTGCTACGTCGCATAAGGGAGGAGACATGTCTCGTATCGCTAAGGAAATTATTCCTATCCCCCAGGGTGTCGAAGTCGTTATCGACGGCCAGAAGGTCACCGTGAAATCCAAAAAGGGTGAACTGAGCCTCGATACCCATAAGTCCGTGACCGTAAGCGTTGTTGATAATGCTATCAAGGTTTCAGTGAATGATGATTCAACCGAAGCCAATATGCAGTCCGGCACCACCCGTGCTCTGCTTCACAACTATGTAACTGGTCTTGACAAAGGCTTTGAAAGAGCATTGAAGCTCGTCGGCGTCGGTTACAGAGCTCAGGCTCAGGGCAAGACCATCAATTTAGTTGTTGGTTATTCGCATCCTGTCAACTATGAGCTTCCTGAAGGTGTTACCGCCGAGACCCCGACTCAGACTGACATTATCCTCAAAGGATATGACAAGGCTGTTTTAGGTCAGGTCGCTGCAAATCTTCGTGAGATCCGTCACCCTGAGCCCTATAAGGGAAAAGGGATCCGTTATGCTGACGAAGTGATTCATCTCAAAGAAGCTAAGAAGAAATAATAGGGTGGGTTAACATGTTTGAGAAAAAACAGGCTCGTCTGCGCCGTGCCGGCAAGTCCCGCGCAAAGATGCATGAGCTGGGTGTGACCCGTCTGGTCGTTACCCGTACTCCGCGTCACATTTACGCACAGATTATCAGTGCTGATAATCGCGTTTTGGCAACTGCAAGCACTCTTGAAAAAGAGCTTGTAAAGGATCTTAAGTACACCGGAAACGTTGAAGCTGCTAAGGTTATCGGCAAGACTGTTGCCGAGCGTGCCAAAGCTGCTTCCGTAGAGACCGTGGCTTTTGATAGATCCGGTTATCAGTATCACGGCCGTGTCGCAGCTTTAGCTGATGCAGCCCGCGAAGCCGGCCTTAAGTTCTAGGAGTTGTGCAAATGCAACATAAAGAAGAATCCCAGGCAGGCGAGCTGCAGGAAAAATTGGTTGCTGTTAACCGTGTAGCCAAAGTGGTCAAGGGTGGTCGTATTTTTTCGTTCACCGCTCTGACCGTGGTCGGTGACGGCAACGGTAAGGTAGGCTTCGGTTACGGCAAAGCCGGCGAAGTTCCCGCCGCTATTCAGAAGGCCATTGAGCAGGCCAGACGTAACGTCAACAATAACATCACCTTGAACAACGGAACTTTGTTCCACGCTGTTAAGGGTGAGCATTCAGGCGCTATGGTTTACATGCAGCCTGCTGCTGAAGGTACCGGTATTATTGCCGGCGGCGCTATGCGTGCTGTCCTCGAAGTAGCCGGTGTACGTAACGTTTTGGCTAAGGCTTACGGTTCCACTAACCCCATCAATGTGGTTCGTGCTACTGTTGCAGCTCTTGCTTCCATGCGTACTCCTGAGACCATCGCTGCCAAGCGCGGTCTTACCGTAAAAGAAATTCTGGAGTAAAAAATGGCTGAGAAAAAAACCATCAAAGTTACTCAGACCAAGAGCACCATCGGTCGTTTGCCTAAGCATATTGAAACCATGCGCGGTTTAGGTCTGCGTCGTATCAATCATACCGTTGAACTTGAGGATACCCCTTCGGTTCGCGGCATGATCAACAAAGTTAGCTACATGGTTAAGGTCGAGGAGTAAGCAATGCGTCTTGATTCTTTACAGCCTGCTGAGGGTTCACACCGTAAACACGTACGTGTTGGCCGTGGCATCGGCTCCGGTCTCGGCAAAACCTGCGGCCGCGGTATCAAAGGCGCCGGCGCCCGTAAGAGCGCTCACAAGCGTCCTGGTTTTGAGGGCGGTCAGATGCCTATGAAGATCCGTCTGCCTAAGTTCGGTTTCTGGTCAAAGAAAGCTACCGAGACTGCTTCGGTTACTTTAAATGATCTCAACCGTGTTGAAGGCGATGTGATCGATTTGGAGGCTTTGCAGAAAGCTCGTTTGGTTACTAAGAAGATCAAATATGTGAAAGTTGTTCTTTCCCGTATTCCTGATTTCAATAAGAAAGTAACCGTTAAAGGCTTGGGCGTTACCGCTGCTGCTAAGGCTGCCATCGAGGCTGCCGGCGGGTCGGTTGAAATTGCCGACTACATCACTGCTGCCGCCGAGCGTTTGGGCGCTTCTAAGAAGCGTACCGCCGCTAAGGCTAAGGCTCGTATCGATAAGGTCCTGAAGGAAGGCATTAAGAAGCCTGCCAAGAAGGCCCGTACCGAGAAGCCTGCCAAGTAATTTAAAGGCGCCCGAGAGGGCGCCCTTCATATGAGGTTCTCATGGCTAGAAAATCGCTATTTGACAGAAGCCGCGAAGCAATGGACAAAGCTGAAAAAAGCTCCGGCAAAGGAGAGATTCGTCAGCGCCTGTTCTTTGTATTCATCGGTCTGGTGCTGTTCAGACTCGGGTCGTTCGTACCAGTTCCCGGTGTGAATGCCGACGTTCTGCAGCGCGTTTTCGATGAGCAGAGCGGAACCATTTTGGGCATGTTCAATATGTTCTCAGGCGGTGCTCTTTCAAGAGCGTCCGTGCTGGCATTGGGTATCATGCCTTACATCTCGGCTGCAATTATCATCCAGCTTTTGGCTGTGATCAATAAAAACCTGGCTGAACTCCGTAAGGAGGGCGAGTCAGGCCGCCGCAAAATAACTCAATATACTCGTATTTCGACTCTCTTCCTGGCTGCTTTGCAGGGTATGGGTATTGCTACCGGTATCCCGAATATGGTTCCCGGACTTGTCGATAATCCGGGATTGGGTTTTTATTTTGTTACGACTATGAGTTTGGTGACTGGCACCATGTTACTGATGTGGCTTGGTGAACAGATCACTGAAAGAGGTATCGGAAACGGTATTTCACTCATTATCTTCGCCGGTATTGTCGCAGGTTTGCCCAGTGCTTTGGGCAGAACTTTCGAACAGTCGCGTCAGGGAGATCTCTCTACTATCGCGTTACTGATAATCGGTGTCGTGGTCGTTTTGGTGACTTTCTTTGTGGTATTCGTCGAACGCGGACAGCGCAGAATCGTAATTGAGTATGCCAAGCGTCAGATGGGTAACCGCATTTATTCACAGCCGCGCTCCAACCTTCCTTTGAAGATCAATATGTCCGGTGTGATCCCCGCAATTTTTGCGTCTTCGATCATTTTGTTCCCGGGTACTGTTGTCTCTTGGTTCGGCCAGGGCGATAATCCCGTTGCAAATGTGTTAAGTGAGATTTCACTTTTCATTCAGCCGGGTCAGCCGCTTTATGAGTTGCTCTATGCAGCAGCCATAGTGTTCTTTACTTTCTTCTATACCGCTCTGATTTTTAATCCCAGAGAGGTTTCGGAGAATCTGAAAAAGAGTGGTGCATTCATTCCGGGAATTCGTCCGGGTGAACAGACGGCCAGATTTATCGATAAGGTTATGACCAGATTAACCCTTTCGGGTTCCATTTACATGGTTCTGGTCTGCTTGGTGCCGCAATTGCTGATGAACTGGTTTAATGTACAGTTCTATTTCGGCGGTACGTCTTTATTGATTATCGTTGTCGTAACGATGGATTTTGTCGCTCAATTGCAGAGTCATATGATGAATCAGCAGTATGGCGATATAATGAAGAAAGCTAACCTTAGAAATTACGGTCGTTAGATTTAAAAGTTTGGAGATACAAGATGAAAGTTGGTGCTTCCGTTAAGAAGATGTGCCGCAACTGCAAAGTTGTTCGTCGCCACGGTGTTGTCCGCATTATTTGTGTTAACCCTAAGCACAAGCAGCGTCAGGGTTAATGCTTGATTATTTGAGTTGACCGTAAGGTATTACTCAGATATAATTATACAGTTACGGCACTGAACATACGTTCGGTGCCTTTTCTGACATTGCCAAATAGGCACTATAAGTGGGCTGTCGTGTATCCTGAACGGGCTTTGCGGCAGCTGTGTTTTTATTTACCTTCTTTTTAGGAGATCGATAGTGGCCCGTATAGCTGGCATCAATGTGCCTGATAATAAGATTGCCGCGATTGCTTTGCAGTCGATTTTCGGCATCGGCCCTACCCGTGCGCGCGATATTCTCGCCGCCGCCGGAATTGAAGCCAATTCCAAATTCAAAGATTTAGACGAAGCTTCTGTGGATAAGGTCCGCGCTGAAGTTGCCAAATACACCGTAGAAGGCGACTTAAGACGTGAGATCACCATGAACATCAAGCGTCTCATTGACCTCGGAACTTACCGTGGTCTGCGTCACCGTCGCGGCTTACCTGTCCGCGGTCAGCGTACCAAGACCAACGCCCGTACCCGTAAGGGTCCGCGCAAGAGCGTGAAGAAGTAAGGAGACAGCGAGATGGCTGAAGAAATCAAAGAGACCGCCGCACAGGCACCCGCCGCAGCTGCTCCTGCAGTCCGCCGCGGTAAGCGTTCCAAAAAACAGATTGCAGACGGTGTCGCACACATCCATGCATCTTTCAACAATACCATCGTTTCCATTTCAGACCGTCAGGGCAACGTGCTTTCATGGGCTACTGCCGGTGGTTCTGGATTCCGTGGTTCACGTAAGTCCACTCCGTATGCTGCACAGGTCGCTGCAGAGCGTGCCGGTGAAGCTGCCAAGGAATACGGTGTAAAGAACCTTGAAGTTCTCGTGAAGGGCCCTGGTCCTGGACGTGAGTCTTCTATCCGTGCTCTTAATGCGCTCGGTTACAAGATCACCAACATCACTGATGTTACCCCCATCCCTCACAACGGTTGCCGTCCGCCCAAAAAGCGTCGTGTTTAACCATAATCAAGTTTCTGGAGAAAGATAAATGGCAAAATATACAGGTTCAGCCCTGAAATTAAGCCGCCGCGAGGGTGTTGACTTATTCCTTAAGTCTGGTGTTCGTGCAATTGAAACCAAGTGCCGTGACAGACTGACCGTAGTTCCTGGTCAGCACGGTGCCAACAAGCCTCGTTTGTCCGATTACGGTGTGCAGTTGCGTGAGAAGCAGAAAGTTCGTCGTATTTACGGCGTTCTTGAGCGTCAGTTCCGTAACTACTATAAGAAGGCTGCCCGTTTGCCCGGTAATACCGGCGAGAACCTTTTACAGCTTCTCGAAGGCCGTTTGGATAATGTTGTTTACCGTATGGGCTTCGGTTCTACCCGTATGGAAGCTCGTCAGTTGGTCAGCCACAAAGCTATCACTGTAAACGACCGCGTGGTGAACATTCCTTCTTACGAAGTAAAACCCAACGATGTGATCGCTGTACGCGAAAAGGCTAAGAAGCAGAGCCGTATTAAATCAGCTCTCGATTTGGCCGGTCAGCGTGCCTTAAAACCTACTTGGATTGATGTCGATCAGGATAACCTGAAAGGTACTTTCAAGAGCAAACCTGAGCGCGCCGAGTTGCCTGCTGACATCAAGGAAGCTCTCATCGTCGAGTTGTACTCGAAGTAATAACGGCATCTGTGCCAACACCTAACTTATAAGTGGGGAATTTCTAGTGTCTGTTTGTGAACTGCTGAAACCTAAGCCAGTGGATTTCACTGAAATCGGCCCGAATAAAGCTCATGTTGTACTTGAGCCTTTGGAGCGCGGTTTCGGTCATACTCTTGGTACAGCTCTCAGCGGAGTACTTCTCAAGACTTTTCCCGGTACTGCGGTTGATGCCGTTCGTATCGACGGAGTAAGAGACGAGACTGACTCCAAATCAGACCTTGACGAGTCGATTTTTGAAGTGATTATGAACTGCAAGGAACTTGCAGTTAAATCTGAAACTTCTGTAACCGAGCCTGTCTGGGTTAAAGCTGAGAAAAAGGGAGCTGGAAAACTTACCGCTGCCGACTTTGTGTGCCCTGAAGGTATTAGTTTTGTCGATCCTGAAGCTGTCGTTTGCACTTTGAAGGATGATAAGTCTTCCGCCTCTGTAAGCTTGCGCATATCCTCAGGTTGTGGTTATGTTCTGGCATCCTCTGATGAGCATGTTCCCGTCTCTGAAGAAGGTGATATTCTCATTGACGCAAGTTACACGCCCGTGCGTCGTTTCGTCTACGGAACTGAGGCTGCGCGTGTCGAACAGCGCACTGATTTAGACCGTTTGGTTATCGATATTGAGACCAACGGTTGTATCACCCCTGATGAAGCCATTATGCAGGGAGCAGAACTGCTTAAGGCTGGGATCACCAATATCGTTGACAAGGAAGAAGTTGCCGAGCAGAGTTTTGCTCCTTCGGCTCCTCCTCTTCCTGATCCGGTGCTTATGCAACCTGTTGACGATTTGGAGCTCACGGTTAGAAGTGCCAACTGTCTTAAGGCTGAATCCATTATTTATATTGGTGATTTGGTGCAGCGTACCGAAGTTGAGTTGCTTAAGACTCCGAATTTGGGTAAGAAGTCTTTGACAGAAATTAAAGACGTGCTTGCTCAAAGAGGTCTTTCTCTCGGTATGAGAGTGGCTAATTGGCCTCCTCCGGGACTTAAGTCGACCAAATAACAGAACTGTTAATCAGAAGGAATTAGGAAATGCGTCATCGTTTAGCCGGCCGTCATTTGGGCCGCACCGCTTCACACCGTGCAGCGCTGTATCGCAATCTTGCTAATGCTCTCTTTACTTACGAAGTGATCAAGACCACTCTGCCTAAGGCCAAGGAACTTCGTCGTTTTGCTGAGCCTTTAATTACTTTGGCTAAGGAAGATACCGTCGCCAATCGTCGTCTGGCTTTTGCCCGTTTGCGTGACGATGCGGTTGTGAACAAGCTCTTCACTGTGATCGGCAAGCTTTCTGCCGAACGTAAGGGCGGTTACACCCGTATCCTTAAAGCCGGCCGCCGTCCTGGCGATCAGGCTCCCGTTGCCTACATTATGTTGGTCGACAGACCGCAGGCCGAAGAGTCTTCAGAGACTGCTCAGGCTTGATAATACTCAGGCGCGGTTTACCGCGCCTGAAACCTATTTTTGCTAATCAACTGTGTAGACGAGGGTAAGACCTTGGATCAGAATATTGATTCTTTAAAGCCTAACATCAAGAATGTAGAGACTCTGTCCGAGAATCACTACAGAGTTACCCTTGAGCCTTTCGAGCCGGAGTATGCTCACATCGTGGGCACGGCACTCCGCCGTATCATGCTTTCTTCCATTCCCGGTTATGCTATTTCCTCTTGTGAAATAGAGGGTGTGGTTCACGAATACAGCGCGGTTGAGGGCATTCAGGAGGATATTCTTCTTGTTCTGTTGAACCTGAAGGAAGTCGCTGTTGCCGTTGAAGGACTTCTGCATGATGATCCTGTTTTGGAGATCCAAAAACAGGGTATCGGTCCGGTTACAGCCGGAGACATAATTTGTCCTCACGGCGTTTCAATCAGAAATCCTGATCTGGTGCTCTGTCATATTACCGATGACAAATTGAGATTGAATATGCATTTGCATGTTACTCGCGGGCGCGGCTATTGCCCTGCAACATCTCGACCGGTATCTGACGCAGAAGAGCGCTTTATCGGCAGACTCACTATCGATCCTTCTTACTGTCCGGTTCTTAATGTAGCCGTTCACGAGGAAATACTTGCGGATAGAAAGGAAAAACTGATACTGGATATCGAGACCAACGGGACCATTGCTCCTGAAAATGCGGTTAAGATTGCCGGTACTATTTTTGCTGATCAGCTTAACAGCTTCGTGGATATTCGAAACAGTGTTGCTCCTGTTGAAGATTCCAGTTTCACCACTTTTATCGATCCTAAGCTCATCTGCCCGGTTGAAGATCTCGAACTTACCGTCCGCTCTGCCAATTGTCTTAAGGCTGAGGGAATTAAGTATATCGGCGATTTGGTTCAGAGAACTGAAGTCGAACTGCTTAAGACTCCTAATTTGGGTAAGAAATCTCTTACCGAAATTAAGGATGTTTTGGCTGAAAGAGGTTTGTCTTTGGGAATGCGCCTTGAAAACTGGCCTCCTGAGGATTTGGAACTCTGATCGAGAAGCTATTCTTGATAAATTGAGGGGATACTGGTTGTATCCCCTTTTTCGTTAATGTAACTTTAAGGATTTTTTATGTTTGATCCTCAGAAATTGACTGAAGAACAGTACGATGCACTTTGCGAATATGCTATGGATTTATTTTCATTTTCCGCAACACAATCGCTTAGTATTAATGATCCAGAACAATATGCAGAGGTGTTAAGGCTTTCAGGAACATGTTCACAGTGGGTTTATTCGGCAGATGCTGCAAGCATGGAACTTGATCCTGAAGAATGCGGTGCAGGGGATCCGATCAGAGTAACGATTTCCTGCGTCTTTGAAGGAGAGAAAAACAGTCGTACTGTAGACGTAGCGGATGTTTATTTCACTCTTGAGGGAATGGAGGAAAAATTGGGAACCGTGGTATGGTTCCCTGAGCGTGACTCCTGGCGTTAGAGTAAAAGTTACGGATTTATGGTGATGGGAGTTCCCACGTCAACCATATCCAGAAAAACGTCAAGATCTGGATTTAAAAGAGCTATGCAACCGTTGGTCCAGTTGGTGCGTTGCACCGTTTCCTGATAATCACCGCGACTTGCCGGTTGTCCGTGTACCATGATCATACCGCCTGGTCTTTTCCCGTATTCTCTGGCATTGGCTATGTCTTTGGAATTTGGGTATGAGATATGAAAGGCTTTGTAATAATTTGAATTGTTTTTGATGTAGTCTAAAGTATAAGTACCTTCAGGCGTACGTCTGTCGCCTTCAAATTGTTTGGGCCCTTCCGGTCGGTCTGATAAGGCTATCCAAAATTTTTTGATGATTTTATCGTTGTGCATGAGCATCATTTCATGGCGCAATTTGTGTACGATCACGTGATCGACCAAACCTTTTTTCTGGACGGTGGAGTTGCCGTCGGCATATAAAGGCAAAGCGTTTATACGTTTTAATTTTGTGTAGTCAAACTCTTCGTCATAAGCAATTCCGCTTTGTACCGCAGCCGACAGCAGATCGTCAGGAACAGGGTGAAAAGCCAGGGACTGAGATGATAGAAATAAAAAAGAAGACGCTATCAGAACTGATAAAGCTTTTTTCACTTAGCGCTCCAGGGCAGAGATGCCGATAAATAAGTTACAGCCTTTTAAGGCCGGTTATAAACTCCGTAAGAAAACAGAACCTAATTTTAAACGACGATGCCGGCAAGGTTAAGTCTTTTGATTTTAATTGCACCGGTGTTTGGCAAAAATTAAGGTAAAAGAGCGCTCTTTGTTAAAATGGAACATTAAAAAATAGAAAAGCGGACGGGTAAAAACAGAATGACAGATGATCGCAATCCAGAAGAATTGAGTCTTGAGGGCATAGAGTGTACTCCGCTTAAAAAATTTGCTGAGGATGCTTACCTTAACTATTCTATGAGTGTGATCCGTGATCGAGCTTTGCCTTCGGTTACAGACGGATTAAAACCGGTACAAAGAAGAATTCTTTATGCCATGGCCGAGGCCGGACTGACACCTGATTCGCAGACGCTCAAATCCGCAACTACTGTAGGCAATGTAATTGGTCATTACCATCCGCACGGCGATTCTGCCTGTTACGAGGCCATGGTTCTAATGGCTCAGCCTTTTAGTTTTCGTTATCCTTTGGTACACGGTGAAGGAAACTGGGGAGATGCCGAGGATCCCAAATCATATGCAGCCTATCGTTATACTGAAGCAAAACTTGCAAAATTCTCGAATGCTTTATTAAGTGATCTTAAAAGCGGTTGCGTCGAATGGATAAAAAACTTCGACGGTCAGCGTAATGAACCCAAAGATCTGCCGGCAAGACTTCCTGCAATTTTATTAAACGGCACTACCGGAATTGCAGTTGGCATGGCTACCGATATACCTCCGCATAACCTTGGTGAAGTGGCTGATGCGGTCATTTATCTCATGGATCATGAGAATGCGACGGTAACTGATCTCATGCAATTTATTCAGGGTCCTGATTATCCTACGGATGCTCAGATCACCTCAAGTCGGGCCGAGTTGCAGAAAATTTATGAATCAGGTCGCGGCAGCGTGAGAATGCGGGCAAC
>JALEXT010000147.1 GCA_022779845.1 Succinatimonas sp. | reverse complement strand
CATACCTGCACCGTCTATTTAATTTTGTTTTAAAAAGATTTTTTTAGTTAAAAAGATTATTTGCTTAAAAAACAAGCCTTCAATAAAATTTTCTAAGAGATCTGATGTATATAGTGACTTACCTCACATCTTTACTTCTTTTTTCTTATAAAATATCCACATCGCGGTTTGTGCCGCACTTTTTCTGCTTTACCAAATGGGGTGCATTATGGCTGACGCCAAGATTGTTATTACCGATTGCGATCACGCTAATCTTAATGAAGAGCAGGCTGTATTCGAGAAAGCCGGCATTTCCTGGAAACTTTGCCAGTGCCAAACTGAAGACGATCTCATCAACAACTTGAAGGGTGCCGTTGCCTGCTGTAACCAGTACGCAAAATTCACCGAAAAGGTGTTTGCTGCCCTCCCCGATCTCAAGCTCATCTGCCGTTACGGCGTCGGCGTTGATAACGTTGATCTTGAGGCTGCTTCCCGTCACCACGTTGCCGTTTGCAACGTTCCTGACTACGGCACCTTCGAAGTTGCCGATCAGGCTCTGGCTCTTATGATGGCCGTAACCCGCAAAGTCTGC
Organism: Succinatimonas sp.; assembly: GCA_022779845.1. Classification (GTDB taxonomy): domain Bacteria; phylum Pseudomonadota; class Gammaproteobacteria; order Enterobacterales; family Succinivibrionaceae; genus Succinivibrio. Next base: position 6,411 of record JALEXT010000147.1, on the reverse strand, counting down.
GCTGCCAGCGAGCAGGTTAAAGACGGTATTTGGGATTACGCAAAATGCGCTCCTATCACCCGTATGTCCTGCATGACCGTCGGCATCATCGGTTTGGGCCGTATTGGTACTGCCTTTGCCAAGCGTGTTCACGCTATGGGTTGCAAGGTTATCGGTTATGATATTTACACCAAGCACGTTCAGGAAAACCCTGAGCTCTCATTCATCGAATTAAAGAGCGAAGAAGAAGTGCTGAAGAACGCTGATCTTATTTCCCTGCACTGCGGTCTGAACAAAGACAACGCTAAGTTCATGAACAAAGACACCTTCGCTAAGATGAAGCGCGGTGCTTACATCATCAACGTGGCCCGCGGCGGTTTGGTCAATGAAGAAGATCTCGCCGAAGCCTTAAAGAGCGGTCAGATTGGCGGTGCCGGTCTCGACGTTACCATTAAGGAGCCTCTGCCTATGGATAACCCTCTGCGCTCTGCTCCTAACATCGTGATCACCCCGCACATGGCTTGGTACTCTGTGCAGGCTGCCTCTGATCTTAAGACCAAGTGCGCTGAAGAAGCTGTACGCGGTGCTTTGGGTCAGACTCCTCGTTGCCAGGTCAACAAATTCTAATTTAAGAACCGAGTAATCAAACCCGCCATCAAAGGCGGGTTTTTTCATTTATAAATTGCTATGTAAGAACATAGCTATTCCACAAAAATTTCGGTCTTTGTAACGCCTAAACTCTTAGAAACGCTTCTTCGAACGATTTGCAACGTTCCATTATATTTTTAGCATCAAACAAAACGCCGACAAGTTTACTGTCGACGGTGTACATGATCTCAGTGTCAGCAGATATGAAAAAACACTGTGCTTTACATGTTCAGCTGCTATTCCAATCCGTTTTCACGTATGTAATTTTCAATCACCGCTCGATTGTGAATGATATGCAACAACATCGCATCAGAAGCTCTGAGCGGATCTTTTTGCTTTATGGCATCTATAATCGCCCGATGATCGCTTACGGTTTCGTTGCGTAGAATGGAACCTGTCACATGAATAAAAAGATCAATGGCGTTATTGATGATAGGCCCGATCTTGGGCATCACCAAATTACCGCTCATCTCCCCTACTTTGGCATGAAAAGCAACATCGGCTACGGCATGTGATTTATTCTCAGCTATCAATTGCTCAACTTCCTGCTCTATTTCGTCAAGTTCTTCTATCTGAGTCTGTGTGGCATTATTAGCAGCCAGCATTGCAATCAACGGCTCTACCATACGACGAAAATCTATAACATCACGGACAAGCTTGCTTTTATTTTCAACAAAAGCAAATCCCAAAGGATCATCGGCCATTCCCAATTTATCGCTGACATATATCCCTGAACCGTGTTTAACCGTAAGGATATTGCGTGAAGATAGCATGCGTACAGCTTCACGTAAGGTACTGCGTCCGACATTTAACTCGGCACACAACATTTTTTCATTATCCAGTTTGTCCCCGCTTTTATAGCCCTGAGACACTATATGTTCCAAAATGCGATCGGCAGTAAGTTCCGAAAGCGATTTAACGTTGTCCTGAGAACCGGTGTCCAACATGACTCCGCCTCCTTTTTAAAACGTTTGCAAAAATTACAATAAATCGGTTTTCTAAGTGATCAGATGAATTATCCGGCATAAGTTAAAAATTCGCATCACTGCAAATTACAAAATAAGATCTCGCTCACAGTTGAATTTTTAAACCGTACTGGCATAACAGACTGTAATAATAGGAAAAATATTCTTGTCGGTAAAAAACTCTTATAAATCAAATGTTACGCATAACTTTACATGTTTTTTTCAGCATTTTTTAGCTAACTAATTGAATTTAAAAACAATCAATAAAATATGTTACGCATAAAATCGTGATATACATCATAAATTAGAAGATAGATCTGACAACTATGTGACATACATCAAAGGTTGGCATTGCAATGCATGCAAATTAAAACATCTTTTTCTAGAATAGCCGTCAGAGGCAGTAAGACGAACTGTCCAAAGAAATAAACAAGAAGTTGGAGATAAACTTATGAACGTTAAACATGTATTAGGAATTGCCGTGGCAGCCGTTATGTTTGCCGGTGCCTCCGCCAGCGCCAACGCCGCCGACGTTACCCTGCGCTTTGCAAACGTAACCAACCAGCCGTCAATTGATGCCGCTCAGGTATTCATTGACGTCGCAAAGAAGGAATCAAACGGCCGTCTCGAGATCAAGCACTTCCCTAACAACATGTTGGGTGATGACCGCACCGTTACCGAGTCCATGCTCTTAGGTGACATTGCCTTGGTTCAGACCCAGCCTTCCGTGCTCGCCTCCATGATCCCCGACCTCTATGTTTGGGACGCTCCTTTCCTCTTTGACAAGATCGAAGATGCTTGGAAATGCCTCGACGGCGAATTAGGCCATGCAATCAACGATCAGGTTGAAAAGAAAGGCATCAAATACGTTGCTGCTCTGGAAAACGGCTACCGTCACTACACCAACAGCAAAGTTCCCGTTCGCGTTCCTGCTGACGTTAAAGGCCAGAAATTACGCGTAATGGAAACCGACCTGCAGATCGCCATGTGGAAGAACTGGGGTGCCAACCCTACTCCTATGGCCTTCACCGAAGTGATTTCCGCTTTACAGCAGGGCACCATCGACGCTCAGGAAAACCCGCTCTCAATCATCGACTCCAACAAGTTGTATGAAGTTCAGCACTACATTTCCCTGACCGGTCACCTGTTCTCACCGCACATTCTCTACATCAACAAGGCTATCTATGACGGTTTCGATCCTGAAATCAAGAAAGCCTTCGACGATGCCGCCGCTGCCTATCAGGAAGCTCAGCGTAAGCGTGCAACCGAGTTGAACGCTTTGTCAGTTGGCAAGTTCAAGAAAGCCGGTTGCGAAGTCATCGAGCTCACCGACGAAGAGCGTGCTCAGTGGAGAGAGTCTGCCGTTAAGGGCGGTGTCTACGATATGGTCAAGGGCAAGATGGAACATCCTGAGTACCTCGACAAGATCTTAAAGCACGAGTATTGATTCAATAACTCCTAATTAAGATTAAACAGGGCGGCTGAGAAACGGCCGCCTTTTTAGATTAAAGGAAAACCGATGAAAAAATTTCTTGATTTTCTGGACAACCGACTGGAGATCTCCATCTGCATCGTGCTTATGTGCGTGCTTTCGGTGGTGCTCTTCATTCAGGTGTTCTTCCGTTATGTGATGCAGGACTCCCTGTCCTGGTCAGAGGAACTGGCCCGTTACTGCTTTGTATGGCTTGTTTACATGGGCATTCCTTACGGCTGTAAGATCATGCGTCACATTAAAATCGACGCCGGTCTTTACCTCTTCCCCAAGAAAATGCGCAAATTTGTCGTAATTTTCGGCGACATTATTTTCTTCGCTTTCGCTTTGGTGATCGTTTATTTCGCCTGGGGCCTCGAGCAAAAACAGATCATGTTCGGTCAATTGTCTCCGGCCATGCAGGTCCCCATGTGGATCCCCTACGGCGCTCCGTTCGTAGGCTTCATGCTCACCGCCGTGCGTCAGCTGCAGACTATCATCTACAGATGCAAGCACCTTGCTGAAGCTGATGAAGAACAGCAGCTCGACCTTGAAAACCTGTAATTAGGAGCAAAAAGAAAAAATGGTTGCTGCAATTCTGTTCATACTGCTGGCTACCCTGCTGATCGTAAACGTACCGGTCGGTATTGCCCTCGGTATTTCCACCATGGGTGCGCTGATCGTCGGTCAAAGCTTAAGCTTGACTGCCATTCCGCAGGCTTTGGTTACCTCATGCGACTCCTTCCCCATTCTGGCCATTCCTCTGTTCATTCTGGCCGGTGATCTCATGGGTGCAGGCGGCGTATCTACCCGTATTCTCAACGTATGCAACGTGTTCTTCGGTCGTATCACCGGCGGTATCGCCATCGTGACCGTGATCGTGTGCATGTTCTTCGCCGCCGTTTCAGGCTCAGGTCCTGCCACCGTGGCTGCCGTAGGTACCATGGTTGTGCCTACCATGCTGAAACTTGGCTACGATAAACCTTTCGTTTTGGCACTAGTCGCCACCGCAGGTTCAATCGGCGTGATCATTCCTCCTTCGATCCCTATGGTGATCTTCGGCGTATCCACCGGTGCATCCGTTACTTCATTGTTCATGGGCGGTTTCTTCCCCGGACTTTTAATCGGTCTGGCTCTCATTACCTACTGCTACATTCACTGCAAAAGACGCGGTCTTAAGGGCACAGCCGATACCTTTACCTGGGCAAAAGCGGGCGAAGCCGTTTGGGATGCCAAATGGGCACTCATCAACCCAGTGATCATTTTAGGCGGTATTTATACCGGCATCTTCACTCCTACCGAAGCTGCCGCCGTAGCTGCCATCTACGCCTTCATCTGCGGTGCTTTCCTGCATCGTGAACTGAACTTCAAAGCCTTTATCAAAGCAATTTCAACTTCCTGCTCCACCACTGCAACAACTATGGTGATCTTAGGTTGTGCCACTGCTTTCTCAAAGGTCATCACCATCGAGCAAATCCCGGCTATGGTGGCAAACGCCCTCATGACCGTATCTGATTCCAAGATCGTGATCCTGTTGCTCATCAACCTGCTGTTGCTGGTTGTCGGTTGCTTCATGGATACCACTCCCGCCATCCTGATTTTGGCTCCGATCCTCATGCCGGTCGCTGCCTCCATCGGCGTGGATCCTATCCACTTCGGCCTCATCATGGTATGCAACTTGGCCATCGGCTTCATTACCCCTCCTTTAGGCATCAACCTCTTCGTGGCTTCGCGTATTGCCGATTCACCGATGGAAGTTATCTTAAAGGGCATCATGCCGTTCATCGCCGTGATGTTGGGATGCTTGGCTCTCATCACCTATGTTCCTAACATTGTGATGTGGCTGCCTAATCTCATGAAATGAGTATGAAATATTTCAGAGCATTTATTGCCTGATCCTGCGGCAGAGCGTAATTTACGCCCTGCCGTTTTAATATAATTTGTAAAATTGTCATTAAAAACATATGCAGAGGAGTTTCTCCATGGATTTCAAATTCCGCAGTCAAGACATTATGACGGGACCTGAATGGGCCAATGTTCGCGCTCTGTATAAAGCAGCAGGTTACAGCGACAGTGAACTTAAAAAGCCCATCATTGGCATAGTCAACGCTTTTAACGAAATTTGCCCCGGTCACAACATTCTCAAAGAAATGGCCGAACGCGTAAAAGAGGGTATTTTCGCCGCAGGCGGTACCCCCGTCGAATTTGGTACCATTGCCTGCTGCGACGGCATGGCTATGGCTCACGACGGAATGAAATATGTTCTGCCGTCACGCGAAACCATTGCCAATGACGTTGAATGCATGGTTCAGGCTCATCGTCTCGACGGCTTGGTTCTTTTGGGATCATGCGACAAAATTGAGCCTGGTCTTATTATCGGAGCATTACGTGTCAATCTGCCTACCGTATTCGTAAACGGCGGACCTGCTTTGCCGGGACGCATGAAGGAAGGCAATCCTTACGGCGGAGAATACATCGATCACTCCATCATCCAACAGTCAGAAGGTGCTCTGAAATCAGGAAAAATTACCCAGAAGCAATTTGATTGGCTTGAAAACAATGCTGTGCCTACCATAGGATCCTGTGCCATGTTGGGAACAGCCAATACCATGGCTTGTCTTGCCGAAGCTTTGGGTCTTTCTCTGCCCGGATGCGCCGCCATACCCGCTGTATATTCAGCCCGCATGCGCATTTCTTTTGAATCCGGACTTGCGGTAATGAATCTTGTTCGCAAGAATATCAAAGCTCGCGATATCGTAAATCTCAAATCCATAGAAAATGCCGTACGTGTAAACTCGGCAATAGGCGGATCCACCAATGCCGTGTTGCATATGCTGGCAATTGCTTATGAAGCGCATGTAAAATTCGACATCAACGACTTCGGACGCGTTGCTCAGGAAGTTCCTCATCTGGTGGCCATGATCCCTGCAGGATCCTACGTACTGCTCGACTTCTACGAAGCAGGCGGCGTACACGCACTCATGAACGAGATCAGATCCAAACTTTCCTTGGACAACATTACCTGCACCGGAGAGACTCTTGAAAAGAATCTTGAAATCTACGGTGAAAACCGCAATCAAAACGTGATCCGTCCTTTAAACAACCCGGTACACACCGTATCAGGGATCGGGATCCTTCACGGAAATTTAGCCCCTGAAGGAGCTGTAACCAAGCCTTCTGCGATCCCTGCAGCTGCACATAATTTCACAGGTAAAGCCGTGATCTTCGAGAGTGAGCAGGATGCACTGGAAGGAATTCGTGCTCTGAAGATCAAAGCAGGGGACGTGGTTGTAATAAGAAACGAAGGTCCGCGCGGCGGCCCGGGCATGCCGGAACAGTATAAAGCCA
>JALEXT010000136.1 GCA_022779845.1 Succinatimonas sp. | reverse complement strand
ATTGCTCATCATCTCATTGACTATATCTGCAGGTACCCCTTCAGGTAACAAAGGCTCTCGACCTGCGGCTGTGTTTTCCTTTGCATACTGAAGACAGGAGCGCAACATGGAAAGCAATTCAGACGCCTACTTAGGATCTACTTCTTTCTCCTGCAAATATTCAATTTTGGCAGTTCTTAAGCTGTCTCCTTCAGATTTATCTTTTGCATTGCTGATCTCAAGCAGGCGTATACGCGAGATCCCCTTAACCATCCCAAAAGAGCTTTTGCCCGATTCTTCTTTTTCAGTCAAAGCAGTAACTTTCGCCGCTATTCCCACAGGATGCAGCTCGGTTATTTCGGGGATCATCTGACGGTCGTTTTTCTGACAGAACAGTGCAAGCATGTGATCATCACTGCGTTTGGCTGTACGGAAAGCCTCCAGAGACGATTCACGCCCTATGGGGATCTTAACGCGTACCGACGGCGTGATGGTCAATCCGCGCAAAGTCACGAGAGGCAATTGCGCGATCACTCGATCTTTTTTCTTCTGTTCGGTCATAAAAAAGTAACCCTTAAAGTAATCCTTTTTAAAATATGAGGACGTTTTACTTGAATTTCAACTAATTGATGAAAACATTCCACATATTCAGACAAAAAACCCGGGAGCAAAGCCCGGGTAAATCAATAAGTATAAAGCTTAAGATGCGGAGCTTTGCTCTTTGCGTATGATGAGCGGCTCTTTGCCGTCCCGAACCACGCTTTCATCCACTACGATGCGCGCAACGTCGGATACTGAAGGCACATCATACATGGTATTGAGCAACAATCCTTCTACAATCGATCTCAGTCCGCGGGCACCGGTATGACGTTTGACCGCCGCATCGGCGATGGCTTCAAGAGCTTCCTTGGTAAATTCAAGATCAACGCCCAAAAATCCCATCATAGCTTCAAATTGCCTTACAATAGCATTTTTAGGCTCGCGAAGAACTCGAATAAGATCGTCACGGGTTAATTCACTCAAGGCAGTGATAACCGGCATACGTCCTACAAATTCAGGAATAATACCGTATTTCACCAAATCCTCAGGTTCGGCCTTGGCATATTTATCAGAAAGGCTGAGTTCTTTATCTTTTCCGTAGACTTCGGCACCGAAACCTATACTGCCGTGTTTAGCCACACGTTTTTCGACAATTTTATCCAAGCCGTCAAAAGCGCCGCCGCAAATGAACAGGATCTGCGAAGTATCTACCTCAATCATTTTCTGTTGAGGATGTTTGCGCCCGCCCCCGGGAGGAACCGAGGCGACAGTGCCTTCAACCAGTTTCAAAAGAGCCTGCTGGACGCCTTCACCGGATACATCGCGGGTAATTGACGGATTTTCTGATTTACGGGCAATCTTATCGATTTCATCGATATAAATGATGCCTTTTTGAGCTTTCTCAACGTCAAAGTCACAATTTTGCAAAAGTCTCACAATGACATTTTCCACGTCTTCACCGACATACCCGGCTTCTGTGAGCGTGGTGGCGTCGGACATGGCAAAAGGTACGTTTAAAAATTTCGCCAAAGTCTGAACCAAAAGAGTTTTGCCAGATCCGGTAGGTCCGATCATCAGAATGTTCGATTTTCCCAGATCCACGTCGGTATCAACTCCGTTGTGACGCAAACGTTGATAATGATTGTATACGGCCACGGAAAGTACCTTTTTGGCATCTTCCTGACCTATGACATAATCGTCAAGATGCCTGGCGATCTCGTGAGGAGTAGGAATGTTTTCAAGATCTATGCCTTTGGAGCTCTGCTCCTCTTCCTTATCCCCCTTTGCGCCGTGCAACATACGGTAGGCGTTATCGATGCAATCAGAGCAAATAGCATAGCCATGAGCTCTCAAAAGCTTGCGCGTGGCACTGGCACCTTTGCCGCAAAACACGCACTTGGTCTTCGATCCCTTTATTTCTTCTGCCATATCAATGCCCGATCATTTATTTATGGTCGCCAGATCTGCTCAACTGTTCCCGGTTGGCGATGATCTTGTCAATTATGCCGTATTCGAGCGCCTCGGCTGCCGTAAGGAAATTATCGCGATCGGTATCACGCTCTATAACATCCAAAGGTTTGCCGGTGTGCTCCGATAGAATTCCGTTGAGGGTCTTTTTCACGCGCTGGATCTCATTGGCATGAATGAGAATGTCAGACGCTTGCCCTCTGAAGCCTCCCAGAGGCTGATGGATCATAATGCTCGCATGAGGCAGTGCATAACGTTTGCCGTGTGCACCGCCGGTCAAGAGAAAAGATCCCATGGAACAAGCCTGTCCCATGCACAACGTGCACACGTCAGGCTTGATGTACTGCATGGTATCGTAAATGGCCAAACCAGCAGTCACTGCTCCTCCGGGAGAATTGATATATAAATAAATATCCTTATCAGGATCTTCTGATTCCAAAAACAGGAGCTGAGCCACGATAAGATCGGCCATCTGATCATTGACCTCACCGGTGAGAAAGACCACGCGATCCTTTAACAGTCTTGAAAAGATGTCAAAAGAACGTTCCCCGCGACCGGTTTGTTCGATCACCATGGGAACCAACGAGGACATACGTGTATTCTGCATGAATTTCAGCTCCTATTTCTTAGTTATCAGTGCTGAGCGGCTCTTTTGTTGACGATCTCGTCAAAGCTTGCCACTTCTTCGCCATCAGCAGCTTTGCTCATCACGTAATCGATGAGATCACGTTCAAAAGCCAGTTCCTGAATGTTGGCAAACTGCTGCTTGTTCTTGCGCAATTCAGCCTTAAACTGCTCAGGATCTTCATAAGCGCCGGCAATCAGATCAAGCTCAGCATTCACTGAAGCCTCAGAAGGCTCCTTGATCTCGGCTTTGGCAGCGATCTCACGAAGCAACACGCCAAGACGGGCATCTTTGGAAGCCTCATCTTTGTACATATCGTCTTTGGTGAAAGCTTCTGGCAGCTTTTTCATTCCGTAATAGCTCATCTGCTGCATCATATTGCGACGCAGACGTTCGATTTCAAGCTGAACAAACGGAGTAGGTACGTCAAATTCACCGTACTGCTCGGACAAAGCCTTGAACAGACGATCACGGATCTCGTTACGCAGGGCGCGGGCCAATTCGCGCTCCATATTGCGGCGCAGATCAGCCTTGAAAGTCTCTACTGAGCCGTCTTTAACACCGTAAATCTTGACGAAATCGGAGTCTACCTCAGGCAACACGGCCTTCTGTACGGCATTGACGGTTATATCAAACTCGGCATCCTTGCCAGCCAAATCTTTGGCGTGATATTCCTCGGGGAATTTGACGGAAATGGTGAAAGAATCACCGGCTTTGTGACCTTTGATCTGCTCAGTGAAGCCGGGGATCATCTGAGTCTTGCCGATCACCAAAGAGAAATCTTTGGCTTTGCCGCCTTCAAATTCTTTACCGTCAGTACGGCCTAAGAAATCGATCTTGGCGGTAGTGCCGTCTTCTGCTGCAAGGCCGTCCTCTGTCTGCCATTTGACCTGCTGCTCACGCAAAGTCTCAACCATGTGATCGACATCGGCATCGGTGACTTCGGCTTTAAGCTGCTTGAGTTTGAGATCCTCAAAAGGCTTGAGCTCGACTTCACACATCACCTCAACAGCGGCGGTATAGACGAAGTCCTCGTCTTTATTGAAAGAAGCCTTGGGAATGCTTACGTTGGGACGACCGACGACGTGCAGCTTTGACTCGGTGATTGCAGCATCGATGGTGTCGTTGATGAGCTGATCGTAAGCATCGCTCCAGATATTCTGAGCAAAAGTAGACTCCAAAATAGCAGTAGGGATGTGCCCCTTACGGAAGCCGTCCAGCTTGGCGTTCTTTGCTACTTTCTTAAAACTTGCGGCATATGCCTTTTTGACGTCCTCGGCCGGTACGGTGACGGTAATGACGCGATTCAGGCCTTCTTTAGTCTCGGTTGAAACCTGCATTGTTTACCTCGGTTGGGTTGCAGAATTGTAAAATCCAAAAAACCGCGCAAATATAAAAAGGGTACGCAGTTAAACTCGACTATTATAGTCAACAGAACCAAGACGTATCAAGTGGCGAAAAAAAACGAAGGGAGCTTTCAGCATATGCATGAGTTTAATTTAGGTATAGTTGAAGGTTTTTACGGCATACCGTATAGCAAAACGGTTCGTGAATATCTGATGAAACGCATTGCAGCATTTGGGTATTCTTTCTATATTTATGCCCCCAAAAACGACATTTCCTTACGAAGAAAGTGGAATTTTGATTTTAAAGAAAATGAAATAAGTAATATTTCATGCATGGCTGCATGCGCTCACTCTTTTGGGCTTAATTTCAGCGTGGCTCTGTCTCCCTTGGGCATATGCAATACGGGGGCATACGGAGAAGAAAAACTCTTAAAGAAATTCAGAACTTTGGAAAAGCTCAACTCCTGTGATTTTTATACGCTTTTTTTCGACGATATTCCGGCAGATCGGGCCGATCTCGGAAAAAAACAAAACGCCATTATCAAAGCATTGCACAAAACACGTAGCAACAGGCACGGTAAAATCCTCGTTTGCCCGAGTTTCTATTCTTTTGATCCGGTATTGGAACGTATTTTCGGGAAAATGCCACCTGATTATTTTTCAAAGCTCACAAAAGATCTTGATGACGACGTCGGCTTTTTTTGGACCGGCAATCAGGTTTTATCTCAGGATGTAAATATTGCCGACATAAAAAAAGCCGAAAAATTCACGGGGTCGCGGCTTGCTCTTTGGGACAACTATCCGGTAAACGACGGAAAGAAGATCAGCGCTTACCTTTTTACCGCTCCTTTTAAAGGCAGAAATACGCTGTCGTCTTTAAAAGATTTCACACATGCGGTAAATCCCATGTGTGAAGGACTGCTCTCAACTCTTCCTTTAAGTTCCCTGCCGCTTATATATCAGCATGCAGATGCAAAACAAATCCAAAACGTCTGGGATCACGAAGGCCGAATACTCTTTGGGAAAAAATTCGATAAGTTCAAGCCTTATTTTGAAAAATTGCAAACTCAGGGACTTGATGCCGTTGACCTTTTTGAAAAACAGAAGCTGAAATCACTGTGTCTTGAAACAAATACAGCGGCAGCTTCTGAACTTTTGGATTTTTTGAACGGGAAATACGCCTTTGATCCTCAGTGCCTTACTTCGTAACCTCATCAGGATTTAAATACCACGTTTCAAATCCCTCTACTTCAGACCAGGCATTGATACGTCTGGTGTCGATATGGTGTTCATCATAAGAAGACGGCAATTTCGGAGCTCTGGTTAAAATTGCGGTGACGGTTGCAGGTACGAATGTTTTTGCTCCTGCAGAAGGATTGTAATACTGCAAAAGCGATGAAAAATTAGAAGAATAGAGTTTTTGTCCCTGAATATTAAGCTCCGACGGAGCATCCAGGTGCACTATGTAATTAGCACCGAGCTCCCGTATGAGTTCTGCATTCAAACTGAAGTCTGCATGCATGGGAGTAAAGAAAACTTGGGCAGAATTTGATTGCAATTTTTTTGAATATAAAGGAGCAAGAGGATCTCCTTCATCAAAGACTATTTCCGCAAAAAATTGAGCCGAACAAAGCGTGATCATCTGTTGCAAAGCTTCATCGGCACTGTAACGATGAGAGGACAGATAATC
>JALEXT010000129.1 GCA_022779845.1 Succinatimonas sp. | reverse complement strand
TTTGGACTGCTCGCTTTTTGATTTTTCCGCGATCACCCGCGGTCCCAAGGTGAAATGATCAGGGCAGATTGGGGATCTCATGACGCAGCAGATCCAAAAAACGTCTTGCCGCAGTAGTAAGACTTAAGGCATCTTTATAACCTACGTAAATGGGACGTATGACCTCTGGTGCAGTGGGGCGCAGGGTGAGCTTATAGCTTAAACGCCTCAACATGAGTTCTGCGAGCATACTTACGCCGAGATTTGCTTCCACCATATTCATGATGGCATAGTCATCATGAATGGTATAACGTATGTCAGGTCTTAGCCCCTGCTCTTCAAATGCCTTCAAAGGCTCTGAGTAACCGCCTTCTTCAAGGAGAATGAAAGGTTCTTTTGCAAGCAGGCTAAGCGGGATCTTGTCAAAAGCTGCCAAAGGATGTCCTTCAGGAAGTACGGCCAGCATGCGACCGTCTTTTACTGGAAAAGTCTTGATCCCTGATACGGCATGAGGATTGACGAACCCGAAATCCACGGCCCCTGATTTTATCCATTCTTCGGTTGCGGCGTAGTCTCCCTGCAGGAGGGCAAATTCTATATTCGGCCATCTTTTTTGGAACGTGGCAATAAGTCCCGGCAACCAGTGAGCAGAAACCGATCCCATGGTGGCAATGCGTACCGTCCCCGTTTCAAGACCGCGCAGTTCCCTGGCTCTTTCCTCGACGGCCCGCAATTCGTAACAGGCTTTTTCTATGTGAGGAAATAAAAGCTCGCCTTCTGCTGTAAGCTTGGCACCGTTTTTGGAGCGGTTTAACAGTTTGATATGCAACTCTTCTTCAAGTGAAGATACGCTTTGACTGACGGCGCTTTGGGTAAGTCCCAACTCGTTTGCCGCCTTGGTAAAGGTTCCCAATTCCACGATGCGTTGCAAAACGAGATAACGATTCATTCAGGCCTCTTGGTTAAAACGGTAACAGTGACGCGAATTTATTTTAATATTAGTAAATCTAATGTTGCAATAAGTTATTTCTGATTTACTAATGATCACAGGCTGAGTATATTGAACTCAATGAAATCATCTTCACGTTTTTAATCAAGTGGTGCGATTTGATTTCTACTCATTTCTCTAGCGTTTGGGCAGGATCGAAAAAGTGATTCTGCCTTTTTTTTGCAGTACGCAAAAACATTTATTTGCTTTAAAAAGGCTATTTTTCCAAGCTTTGATACAATGATTTCTGCAGATATTCTTTGGAACTTAAAGGAAGCAAAATGCACAGGCTGTTGACCGGTTTAAATCTTGAACAATCACAAGCAGCTTCTTTGACCGAAGGATATATCAGGGTCTTGGCAGGAGCAGGTACCGGAAAGACCAAAACCCTTACCGTTCGTTATGCCTATATCATAGGCGCACTCGGGATCTCTCCTGGTGCGGCTTTATGCGTGACTTTTACCAATAAAGCGGCCAATGAGATGAAAAGGCGCATCCGTGCGCTTTTGGGTGACAACGTACGCCCTCAGGTCGCAACTTTTCACGGCTTTTGCTGTGAGTTTTTACATGAAGAAGCCGCGGCTTTGGGAATAGCGAAAAACTTTTCGTTATGGTCGGTGCAGGATGTGCGCGACGCCTTAAAACCTCTTTATAAAGAACTTCATATCAACGGCCGCGAACTGCCGCTGCAGGAGGCCTGGGATTATATCGACGCACGCAAAAGCCTGCCAACTCTTGCTTATGTAAACGAATTTTTATCACCTGACAGTAATTTTTTATCCGAGCTTGAGCAAAAAGAACAGAGCGTTAAGGGCAAACTGTTTTATCGTTATTTGCAGCAGCAACGCATGGCCTCGAGTTTGGATTTTGACGATCTTATTGCCTTTACTTTGCATCTTCTGCGCAATGATGAGGAGATCAGGGAGCGTTGGCAAAAACGTCTGCAGTACCTCATGATTGACGAGTTTCAGGATATAGACGTATTGCAGTATGAATTGTGCGAATGTTTGGCTTCAAGATCCGGCAATCTTTTTATCGTAGGAGATCCTGATCAGACCATCTATTCGTTTCGCGGTGCGAACGTAAAACTGTTTACCGGTTTTAATAAGCGTCATCCTCAGGCCAAATGTTTTGTTTTTACCAAGAATTACCGCTCGCAAAGAGGGATCCTCGAGGCTGCATACGCGCTTATAAGCCATAACGCCGACACCGGCAGACTGCCGCTTGAAGCCGTGCGCAAAGACATAAAGATGCAGGATATGGTAAAGATCTTCAATCTTCCTGATGATGAGGATGACGATTTGGGAGATCTGCTTAAGATCATGCAGGAGCACGCGCGCACCGATGCCCTAAGCGATCCTAAGTTTTCCGAGGTTGACGAGGGGCACGTTTCGATGCTGCCTGCAGTGGTGTTTGCCGCTTCTGCCTCGCAGCAGGCTGAATATATAGCCGCTGAATTAAAAGCTTTGTATGAGAGTCACCCCAAAAGCAGTGCAGCGGTACTTTTCAGAGCTCATCATGTTTCAGACGATATCGAAAGGGCATTAATCCGCAACGGCATTCACTACGCTTTGTTAAGCGGCAGACCTTTTTTGGAAAGATCCGAGATCAGGGTAACGCTCGGCTACTTAAGATTATGTTTAAACCCCGATGATGATCAGGCCCTGAAACTTACCGTAAATGAGCCAAAACGCGGCTTCGGCAAAAAAAGACTGCAAAGACTTACTGACGATGCCGCAAGCGAAGGAACTTCTCTTTTTGCGCAGTTGTCTGCGCATGCTGACGATCCTCTGTATACCAAAGGAACCAGAATAAAAGCTTATCTTACCGTTGTCACCGAACTTCATAAAGATCTCATTTCGTTAAAGCCCACCAGAGCTTTGGAGAGAGTGTTAAACGGCACTTTGTATGCAGAGCATTTAAAAGATGCAGGAGATCAGGAAGCCCTGCAGGGACTTTCT
>JALEXT010000098.1 GCA_022779845.1 Succinatimonas sp. | reverse complement strand
CGCGCGTAACATACTAAGGGCAGGACTTGCCCGGCTCGCCTCCCAAGTGAATCACATTGGTGGTCAGCAAGAGGAACCCGCCGAAGATCTCCCAAGAGATCGGTAGGAATCCCCTCTCTTTAGAGAGGGGAGGATGTCAATTCGGCACAAATTTCTGTTGTGTCATTTCCGGTTTTATAGGCAGTTTTGTTCCTTTTAAACAGAAAAAATTAAGTTTCTGTTTTTAGGGGATCTCATGAGAATTTCAAGATATATATTTTTCTTTCTACTTGAAAAATATATATTTTATCTTTTTAAACACCTCATTGTTTTCTTGCATCGCAAGGCAAGTTTTTGTAAACTTTGCACATTAAAGTGGCAAAAAGTGGAAGATTGTGGAAAACACGGATACAGCGTTGCTCACGATCGGAGAACCGTTGCTTAGCGGATCCTGCGAAGTAAGTCTGGATGATAAGGGGCGTTTCGCCGTACCAGCAAGATTCCGTTCCTTGCTTAAAGCGCATTGCAACGGTGAACTTACGGTGACACGGTCACTTTCTGACAGGTGTTTATGGATCTATCCAAAGCCCAGATGGGAGTGTGTGGTAAGACAGTTAGGATGTCTTCCCACTATTACCGATCCTCTTTGCAGAGCAGTACAGCGTACGATGCTTGGTAATGCGGTAAGCGTAAAAACCGATGCCCAATACCGTCTGCTTGTGCCGCCTGAATTAAGACAACAGGTTTTTATCGAGCGCAAAGCTTGGCTTTTAGGGTTTTCCGATAAGTTTGAGCTTTGGGCGGATGAACAGTTGCAGAAACAGCGTTTAGAAGACGAGAAACTTTTATCAGGCGCTGTGGAGCATTTTGACGAGCATAAGGCTTTGTCCGAGCTTAAACTTTGATTTGTATTGAGTGAATCATGGCTTTTTCACATATACCGGTATTGCTTGATGAAGTTTTGCAAGGACTTTGTTTACGTCCTGACGGGATTTATCTTGATGCCACTTTCGGACGTGGTGGGCATTCAAGGGAAATTCTGAAAAGATTAGGACCGAAGGGGTGTCTTTATGCTCTTGACCGAGATCCTGAAGCCGTTGCTGCTGCAAAAAGCATAGATGATCCAAGATTCTGTATAGTCAGATCGCCTTTTTCAAAGCTTGCGTCGGTATGTGATGAGTTGGATATTTCCGGAAAAGTCGACGGATTGCTGATGGATATAGGCGTGTCTTCTCCGCAACTTGATGATGCTTCACGAGGATTTTCTTTTGACCGCGACGGCCCGTTGGACATGCGCATGGATAATAGTTGCGGGATCACTGCAGCTGATATCGTCAACACGTGGGACAGTCGCGATTTAAGTCTTATCTTCAAAGAATACGGCGAGGAACGTTTTGCTTCCAAAGCTGCCGGTGCCATCGTAAGGGAAAGAACTCAGCACCCTTTTGAAACAACATTATCTTTAGCTTCTTTTCTGGAGCGAGTGATCCCGGGACCGTCTCTCCATAAGCATAAAGCTACCAGAATTTTTCAGGCTCTGCGCATAGCTGTGAACAGGGAGCTTGATGAATTGAAACAGGCTCTTGACGGAGCATCAGAAGTTTTATCTGACGGAGGAAGACTGTGTGTGATCAGTTTTCACTCTCTTGAAGATCGCATAGTAAAAAATTACATAAAAAAAGCCTCACAAGGAAATGCAATTCCCAAGGGATTGCCAATTACCTTTGAGGAGGCTGAAAAAATACGCCTTGCTACAGCAACTATGGAGCCGGTGGGCGGAGCCGTTAAAGCTTCAGAAGAAGAAGTGACGCGCAACGTCAGATCAAGAAGTGCCACCTTGAGAGTGGCAAAACGGCTTAAGAGAATTAATAAAAATGCAAAGTGCGACAGCCAGACAATATGAGTTTGAAGACGCGGAGGAAGGCAAGTCAACAGCAGAAGGAATAGAACAAAGTTCTCACAATACGTCGGAAAATGGACATACGATCCTTTTTGTGGATCGTTCCGAATCTTCACATATTACTTCGGTAACTCCGAATTTTGAGCGAACTTATTTAAAACCAAAGCATCAGGCTATGATGCCTACGTTGTTTAAAGACGTGGGACGGTATTGGTATTTCTATTTTTTATGCCTGCTTCTTTGCGCTTTGTCTTTGTTTAAGGTTTATCAGGTACAGCAGACCAGACTGCTTACGGCTGAATTTAATGAGCTTGTGACAGGTAACGACGATCTTTCCAACGAATGGCTTGGATTGCTGGCGAAAAAACAAGAGTTGGAAAAGCAGTCGGCAATTCGTGAAACGGCAATACAACGTCTTGGGATGATGCAGCCTAAAACCGAGGCTGAGATCGTGATCAGACTGGATCGCTAATATGCAAGTTAATATGCATCCGTTACGCATAGGCGGGTTCCGCGTTATTCTGGTTTGGCTTGCAATTTTCGCTTTGCTCGGAATCGTCGTATTCAGACTATTGTGGATTCAGGTTTTACATCCTGACAGGCTTATCGCCGAGGGAAATGCGCGGATGGTGAGAAATTATTACTATGAACCGCCGCGCGGACTTATTACGGATCGTAACGGCGAGATCATGGCGATCTCCGTACCTGTGAAGACAGTGGATGCCGATCCTAAGATCATGCATGAAAGCGGTTTATGGCATGATCCTCAGGCCATGTCGAAAATAGCATCTCTTCTTGAACTTGATATAAGGGATCTGCAGGAACGTACCAAGGACAAACATCGCCGTTTCGTCCATCTTAAACGTTACTTGAATCAAAATGCAGCAGAGAATCTCAAAGCCTTTGCCGCAAGGGGAATACTACTAAACGACAGCTATAAAAGGGTTTATCCGTCAGGAAGTGAAAGTGCGCCGCTTATCGGAATTTTAAACGGAGAAGGCGAAGGAGTTTACGGTATAGAGCAGAGCTTTAACCGTTATTTGACCTCTTCGGCGTCGTCAAGAATCGCAAAGAAAGACAGATTCAATCGCATTATCGAAAACGTGGAAGTTACCAAGAACGGTAATCAGGGCGGCAACCTGATGCTGTCGGTTGATTTGCGTCTGCAAAGTTATGCCTACGAACGTTTGGCACAGGCGGTCAGCGAGAATGATGCCGACAGCGGAACGGCTGTTTTGATGGCGGTAAAGACGGGAGAGATCCTCGCTATGGTGTCATGCCCTTCTTTTGATCCTAACGAGAGAAAGTCTTTTGACAGTGCCAATGCCAAGGACAGAGCTGTAACCGACATTATTGAACCCGGGTCAACTTTAAAACCGCTTATTGCTTTGGCCGCACTTGAAAACGGCACGACCAATTGGAATAAAGTTTACGATACCAGACCTTTCAAAGTGGACGGCAAGAAGGTGTCAGACAGTCATTCCATGGATTCAGGATCGCTTTTGGACATAATAAAGTACTCATCAAATACCGGTATGGCTCATATTTCCATGTCCATGGGGCCGCAAAAATCATTGGAAATGTTAAGGCGTTTCGGGTTCGGCAGGCGTACTGAATCAGGGATCATAGGCGAAAATGACGGCAAGTTGAATGACAGACGCCGTTTCTGGTCTGAAATTGACGTAGCTACGTTGGGATTTGGTTACGGTGTAGCCGTAACCAATCTGCAGTTGGCTTCGGCGTATGCCACGCTTGCCAACGGAGGCAGGCGAATGCCAGTTTCCATTTTAAGACGGTCAAAGCAACCTTCCTTTAAAGAAGCGGCGTCAGAACGGGATGTAAGGCATATGGTGTCAGCTCTTGAAACCGTGGTTGCCGAAGGAACCGGAGGCAGAGCCGCCATTTCCCGTTATCGGGTTGCCGGTAAGACCGGTACGGCCAAAATGGCTACGGTCGGAGGCTACGGAAACAGCTATATCGGTACATTTGCAGGTTTTGCTCCTTTGTCTGATCCAAAATTTTCATTAGTAGTGATCATCAAAAATCCCAAAGCGGGAAAATTTTACGGTGGCACGGTTTCAGGACCGGTGTTCAGCGATGTTATGTCACGAGCGTTGCAACTGTATAATGTAGCGCCCGACAGAAGCCTTCAAGAGAAGAATTAAGCATGCGCACGTTAAAACAGCTTATAAAATTTTTTAAAGCGGAAAAAAATATCGATGATTATGGTTTTCCGCAGGATAAAGAACCGGTATTCGAATATTTAGAAAGCGATTCGCGTAAAGTCGGAGCCGGTGAAATTTTTGTGGCTTTATGCGGATTGCATCAGGACGGACGGAATTTTATAAAGAAAGCGCAACAACAGGGAGCCTCGGCTTATATATATAAGGAAGAACCTTCTGCAGAACAGTTGGACGGCGTTAAGATTCCAGGTTTTAAGCTTCCTGAGAAATGCAGCCTTGCACACCTTGCCTCATGGTTTTACGAAGCTCCTTCAAAGCGTCTTAAGCTTATAGGGATCACAGGAACCAACGGCAAGAGTACCGTAACGTGGATGCTCTCTCAGCTTTTAAATTCCTTAGGCTGTCGTTGTGCGGTGATAGGAACTTTAGGAAGCGGTTTCCTGCCGCATTTAGAAAAAAATTCCAATACCACACCTGACGCTTTGGCGTTGCAGCGTACGCTTTATGATCTTGTCAAGCATGGAGCCCGTTATGCGGCAATGGAGGTATCTTCCATAGGCATAGATCAAGGAAGAGTGGATGAATGTGAATTTGCCGCGGTGGCGTTTACCAATCTGACGCGTGATCACCTTGATTACCATAAGAATATGGAAAACTATTACCAGGCCAAAAAAAGGTTGTTTACGGGTGATGAACCTATGGCCATCAACGCAGACGATGAATACGGATGCAGACTTATTAGCGAGACTCAAAGTCGCGATGTTCTTACATATTCTGCGGAAAAAGGCGGTAATTTTCGCGGAGGTCTGTCTGTTGAAAAAGTGAAATTCTGCCGCGACGGAGTTGATATTAAAGTTAAAACTCCGACTGACAGCGGTGAATGTCATTTACCCTTGCTCGGCAGCTTCAATGTGCAGAATTTTGCCTGCGCATTAAGTGTAGCCTTGCAACTAAAAATGGATTTTGGAGCTTTACTTAAGGCTGCGTCCTCACTGCGTCCGGTTACGGGTCGTATGGAATGCTTCAGAAGCGAAGGTCATCCTGCAGTGGTGGTTGATTATGCACATACTCCTGACGGAGTGGAACAGGTGTTGCGCGCGGCCAGGGAACATCATCCTCAGGGGCGTATTTTCGTGGTTTTGGGTTGCGGCGGTGATCGGGATCGCGGTAAACGCCCAATCATGGCCATCAAGGCTTCGGTTTTTGCCGATGAAGCAGTATTCACGTCGGATAATCCGCGCAGTGAAGATCCTGATGCCATTTTGCACGATATGCATTTGGGAGTAACTCAGGCTTCAAATTGTGTGTTCATTACTGACAGAGAAAAAGCCATACGTTATGCCTTTGATAAAGCAGGAGCAGATGATTGTGTGGTTATAGCCGGAAAAGGACATGAGGATTATCAGATCTTTAAAGATAAAACAGTGCATTTTTCAGATCGTGAAATTGCAGCCAAACTTTGCGGGGTGAGCCTTGATTGAATTTTACCTAAGCGAATTAAGGGAACTGTGCAAAGGAACGTTGCAAGGTGAAGATCTCATCATCAAAGCGGTTTCAACCGATTCAAGAAACTGTCGCGGGGCACTGTTCGTTGCTTTGCGCGGAGAACGCTTCGATGCACATGATTTTGTCAAAGCTGCCGTGGCAAACGGTGCCGTTGCCGTTGCCGTATCACGCGATGTAGGCAGGGTTTCTGTCCCGGTCCTGCTTTGTCAGGATACCTTGCGTTTGTTGGGATTCTGCGGTTTATGCGTGAGAAAAAAAAGCCTGGCGAAAGTTGTTTCTCTTACCGGCTCCTGCGGAAAAACTACGGTTAAGGAACTTACCGCAGGAATTTTAAGCCTGTGCGGCAATACCGTTTCCACGCGCGGCAATTTTAATAACGATGTGGGAGTACCGCTTACTCTGCTTGAAATAAATAAAGATACTGAATATGCAGTTATCGAGCAGGGAGCCAGTCATTTGCAGGATATAGCCAGAACCTGCGAGTTTGTACAATCTGACGTTGCGCTTATAAATAATGCTGGCTCTGCCCATATTGAAGGATTCGGCTCAAAAAAAGGCGTTTACCTTGGAAAAAGCGAGATCCTGCAGGATGTATTTAAACGCGGCGGTGTAGGAATAGTTCCGTCCGACAGTGAATGGATTGAATGTTGGAAGAGCGATTTTGGCGGGGAGTATGCGCAAGGTCGTCTTTTGACATTTGGCACTCATGAGGATGATTTCGTACGCCTGATGAGCGTTAAAACAGGCGAAGAAGGTATTTCTTTCGTTATAAACGCAGACGGAAAAATTTTTAAAACCTCGTTGCCTCTTTTGGGATCTCATAATGCCATGAATGCAGCAGCAGCCTGTGCTTTGGCATTGTGTGCCGGTGCAAAACACGCCTGCTTGAAGCAAGGACTTGAAAAATATCAACCTATGCAGGGGAGATTGTGTGTGAAACATTTTGGCAGTTTCACCCTCATAGATGATGCCTACAATGCAAGTTTTAATGCAGTATTGGCGGCAGCTGACGTTTTGTCCGGTTGTCACGGACACAAGGTAATGATCTTAGGTGATATGGGGGAATTGGGAACTGAGGCTGCCAGTTTGCATATAAAAGCAGGAGAATACGCAAAAGGTCGTACTGACGAATTATGGTGCCTAGGAGAACTTACCAAACAAACATGTGCCGCTTTTGGTCATGGCGCAAAGCATTTTGACTCGCACGAAGACCTCATTAAAGAAGCTTGTGAGTTGGCTTTGTCGGATCTTCATGCTTGTTTTTTGGTAAAGGGATCGCATGCCATGCATATGGATCTTGTCAATCAAGCCTTGATTAAATTGGGAGAAAAACAGTGATTGTCATGCTGTCAGATTGGTTGACATCTTATGTCGACGTTTTCAGAGTCTTCGGATATTTAACTTTCAGGGCAGTGATGGCGCTTTTTACGGCTTTAGCATTGTCATTACTGTTGGGACCTAGGGTTATACGCTATTTGCAGATACTTCATTTCGGACAACCGGTACGTGATGACGGTCCTCAGACTCATCTGAAAAAGCAGGGAACTCCTACCATGGGAGGAGTCTTGATCATCGGCACCATAGTGATCACGGGATTACTGTGGTGCCGACTGGATAATGTCTACGTGTGGTATGTCCTGCTTACTTTGGTTTGTTATGCAGCCATCGGTTTTACAGATGATTACCTTAAGGTAGTAAGACATGATCCCCACGGCTTGCGTGCCAAATACAAATACTTTTGGCAATCGGTGGTGGCTTTAGGAATAGCCTGTGCTATCTACGGTTCGGCACAACGATCTGCAGAAACCACTTTGGTAGTACCTTTTTTTAAAGATTTCATGCCAAATATAGGTTTTCTCATCATTCCTTTGTGTTATTTCGTTCTTACCGGATCGTCCAATGCGGTAAACCTGACTGACGGTCTGGACGGACTGGCCATTATTACCACGATCACCGTGGCAGCAGGATTGGCAATAGTTGCCTGGGCAACATCAAACGTAAATATTGCAGAATATTTGTATATACCGTATCTGCCAAAAGCGTCGGAGCTGACTATGGTTTGTACGGCCATCATCGGGGCCGGTCTTGGATTTCTTTGGTATAACACCTATCCTGCGGAAATTTTTATGGGAGATGTCGGGAGTCTGGCATTGGGAGCAGGTCTTGGCGTGATTTCTGTTTTGGTACGTGAAGAGTTTTTGCTGTTTATTATGGGCGGCATATTCGTATCTGAAACTTTGAGCGTGATATTGCAAGTCGGATCGTATAAATTGCGCGGGCGCCGGATCTTCCGCATGGCACCTTTACATCATCATTTTGAAAAAGGCGGATGGCCTGAGCCGCGTGTGATGGCTAGATTTTGGATCATCACTTTAGTTTTGGTACTTATAGGTCTCGTCACCTTGAAACTGCGTTAAGACGGTAAGGTCAACACATATGAATTCAGCTTTGAACGGAAAAAAAATTGCGGTGGTAGGACTCGGGGTATCCAATCTCTCCTGCCTGCGTTATCTCATTCGTCACGATCTGCGCAAGATAACTTTGTTTGACACCAGACAGCAACCTCCGCGTTTAAGTGAATTACCGGCAGGAATAGAGGTTAGACTTGGAAAATTGTCTTCGGCAGTCTTGTCAGAATACGATTTATTAGTATTAGGTCCCGGGATCAGCGTGTATTGTGATGAAATTCAGGCTGCGGCAAAAGCCGGAGTTGAGATTGTCGGTGATATAGAGCTTTTTGCGCGCGAGGTTGAATCTCCAGTGATAGGGATCACCGGATCCAACGGAAAATCCACGGTCACGGCTTTGACTACTTTGATGGCCCAGGAAGCCGGTTTAAAGGCTGTGGCCGCGGCTAATTTCGGTGTTCCGGTATTCGATGTGCTTGATCAACATGCTGATCTTTATGTTTTGGAGTTATCTTCTTTTGAACTTGAAACCACCGCATCATTAAAGTTGGCTTCGGCAAGTATTTTAAATGTTTCAGAAGATCATCTTGATCGTTATCACGGTTCGATAGAAGAATATGCTCAGGCCAAGCAGCGTATTTTTGCGCACGCTGATACTGCGGTGATAAATCGGGCAGATCCTCGCACCGTACCTGTGAAAAAAATTGAAAGTGTAAGTTTCGGAACCGATGCATTAAGCTACGGACGTGTCGTTGAAAACGGCGGTGAAGTTTTTTTAAGCGTGAAGGGAGAGCGCATTCTGAACGTACGCGATATGAAAATTTGCGGAGTTCATAATGAGTTGAATGCTCTTGCATCCATGGCTTTATGCGATCTTGCTGATGTAGGCATAGGCAGAGAAGCACAAATACGCGCATTGAAGAATTTCAGAGGGTTGCCTCATCGTTGTCAGCTTGCTGCCGAAGTAAGCGGAGTAAGTTTTTATAACGATTCCAAAGCCACCAATGTGGCATCTGCTCAAGCAGCTATAGAAGGGTTGTGCGGCAGGCATAAAAACGGGATCCTGCTTTTGGCGGGAGGTCTTGGTAAGGGACAGGATTTCAGTCCGCTTAAACGTTATTTAGGGCATGAAGTTGAGCACATATACTGTTTTGGTAAAGATGCAGACAAACTTTTAAAACTTGATCCTGAACGTTGTACTTATGCAAAAGACATGGCAACAGCTTTGTCTTTGGCGCGTGGTGCCGCAAAACCAGGCCAGGCCGTATTACTATCTCCTGCTTGTGCCTCTTTTGATCAGTTCAAGGGATTTGAAGATCGCGGCGAACAATTTACGGCAATGTGTGCCTTATTGTAAACAAGTGAGCTTAAGGTGATGGCAGGAAATAACGCAGGTGCCGGATTTGATCGATGGATTTTTATTTCGGCAACGCTTTTATTGGTTATGAGTGTGATCCTGATCGGCTCGTCGTCGATTATGGAATCGGAAAAACTTTATCACAGTGATTTTTATTTGTTGATAAAACACGCAATTTCAATAGCAGTAGCCTGCGTTTTAGCTTTTTTCTGTGCTTTGATACCGTCTAGGGTATTAGATAAACATTCACTTAAGTTCATGATCGCGATCACGCTTATGCTGATCCTGGTGTTGCTTATAGGTCGCAGTATTAACGGGGCCAGACGTTGGATAAATTTGGGAGTGGTAAACCTGCAGCCGGCTGAGTTTTTAAAACTGTGTTGGATCCTTTATTTGTCCCGTTTTGTCTCGCGTCGCGTTATTGAGGTTCGCACCAGTATTTTGGGATGTATAAAACCGTGTTTGCTGGTTTTTTTGATAGCGGTGTTATTGCTGTTTCAGCCTGATCTGGGATCGCTTGTGGTGATCGCCGTATTAAGCCTGGGGTTGTTGTGGACAGGCGGAGCTAAATTTGTTTATTACGCATTTTTTTTGGCTACAGGGGCACTTGCTTTCTCAGTCTTGGTCCTGTTTCAACCCTATCGCATGTTGCGAGTCACTTCCTTTATGGATCCTTGGGCAGATCAGTTCGGATCCGGGTATCAGCTTACGCAGTCTTTAATGGCGTTCGGTCGCGGCGGACTTTGGGGACAGGGACTTGGAAATTCCATTGTAAAACTCGGATATTTGCCTGAGGCACATAACGATTTCGTAACCTCCATTTTGGGAGAGGAATTGGGATTTGCCGGGTTATGCATTGTCTTACTCTTGGAATACATCATCATTATCAAGGCGGTAAGACTAGGGTTTAAGATTTTAAGGAAAGGGCCTGTATTCCAAGGATTCGTAGCATGCGGCATAGGATTTTTATTTTGTACGCAGACTTTTGTGAATATAGGAGCAGCTTCAGGCGCGTTACCTACCAAAGGCTTGACCTTGCCTTTGATTTCCTTCGGCGGATCATCGATGATCGTTTTTTGCTGTGCCGTGGCTATGCTTTTGCGTATAGATTTTGAATATCGTCACGGACGTATTAACTTTCAGGTTCCTGAAGAAAAAGATGCCGAGGCTAATATGCATGAGGTTATATCGAGATGAGAATACTGATCATGGCAGGAGGTACAGGCGGGCATGTTTTCCCTGCGGTGGCCATAGCTAAACAACTTGAGCAGGACGGTCATGAGATCTTGTGGCTGGGAACGCGCGGACGCATGGAAGAACGATTGGTACCCAAGGCAGGTTTCCCTATTGAATATATTAAGGTAAAAGGGATAAGACGTAACGGACTTAAAGCCAAGTTGCTTGCTCCTTTTATGATCATAAGAGCTGTGATGCAGGCATTGTCGGTGATCAGGCGTTTCAAACCTGACGTTGTCCTGGGAATGGGCGGTTATGCATCAGGACCTGGCGGTGTTGCCGCAAAAATAAGCGGTGTTCCTGTGGTATTGCATGAACAAAATGCAGCAGCAGGTCTTACCAATCGTCTTCTGTCCAGGATAGCAGATAAAATCCTCTTGGGATTTCCCGGAGCTTTTACGGGAAAAAATGTCATTAATGTCGGCAATCCAGTACGCATGGAAATAGCCTCTTTACACGATAAAAAACGTCAGATCCCGTCAGGTCCTCTGCGTGTTCTGGTAATAGGCGGATCTTTGGGAGCTCAGGCTTTAAATCGAGAGATCCCCAAGGCTATGGCCTTGTTCGGTAAAGATGAAATTGTGATCACGCATCAGTGCGGAGCCGGTCGTAGCGACGAAGTGTCGCAAGCTTATTCTGATTGTTGCATAGGATATGAAGTATGCGATTTTATAGATGACATGGCTAAAGCATATACATCGCATGATCTCATCATTTGTCGTGCGGGTGCATCCACTGTGGCAGAATGCGCCTGTGCCGGCATTCCGGCCATTTTTGTTCCTCTTCCGTCGGCAGTGGATGATCATCAAACGAAAAATGCCGATTTTTTAGTATCTCGCGGTGCCGCTTTACTATGCCCGCAGTCACAGCTTAATGCCGAAAGTTTGAGTGCATTGCTGCGACCTCTGATAAAAGATCGTGCAAAACTTGAGGCAATGAGTGCAAAAGCCAAAGATTGTGCGGTAATGAATGCCGATATTAAAGCAGCGTCAATCATCGAAAGTGTTAAAGATGATTGACGTCGTCTTCAGAAACTGTTTTAACAACTTTATAAAATAGCAAATCATGCTGTGGCGAGTTTGTGAAAACTTTCGCATAAGCTCAGGTTTAAATACAGGTACTTTGAAAGTACCGACAAAGAACATCGGCAGAGTCAGCTTCAAGTGAGATTGCGTATTCAAAATGCAATCTTAAGATTCAGCTTGTCTTTTGCTGTGTAAAATGTGTGGTTTCGGAGATGCCGATTTGGAAAGCGCTCTGAATCAGTATACAAAGATGGAAACTCGTTTACCTTACTTTCTAAGTAAACTGCGTCAGCAGATAGTAAGAGTAAGCAGCGGAAGTTTTCGTCTTAGTCATCTTAGATTGGTAAATTCCCTTCGTCCATGCGGGGGAGAATGTCAACGGGATTTTCATGAATCGCAACGAATGTGAAAAATTTGCCGTACCGCTTATGCATAAGATAAAGCGCATTCACTTTATCGGTATAGGCGGAGCAGGTATGTGCGGGATCGCCGAAGTTTTGCGTAACGAAGGCTATCAGGTTTCAGGATCCGATATTGCCGAGAGTGCTAATACCAAAAGGCTGCGTTCTTTAGGATGTGACATTTTTATAGGTCATAAAGCCTCGAATGTAAACGGGGCAAGTGTTGTAGTCGTTTCATCTGCAATTCATACGGATAATCCTGAAATAGAGGCAGCGACGTCATCTCATATTCCCGTAGTTCGTCGTGCGGAAATGTTAGGTGAACTTATGCGCTATCGATACGGGATAGCTGTCTGCGGAACCCATGGCAAGACTACTACCACAAGTCTTATTGCTTCAATCTATGCCGAGGCAGGACTTGATCCTACTTTTGTGATCGGCGGACTTTTGAACAGTGCCGGTACCAATGCCCGTCTCGGACAAGGACGTTACCTCATAGCCGAAGCAGATGAATCCGATGCATCATTCCTGCATTTGCAGCCTATGTTAACCGTTGTGACTAATATAGAAGCAGATCATTTGGGAACTTACGGAGGTGATTTTAACCGCTTGCGGGATACTTTCGTGGAGTTTTTACATAATCTGCCTTTTTACGGGGTTGCGGTAGTATGTGTCGATGATCCCAATGTCAGACTTATTTTGCCGCAGGTCGGACGTACTTTGGTTACGTACGGCGTATCAGATGATGCTGATTTTAAAGTTACCGATTTCAAAGAAAGCGGAATGGGATCCGAATTCACCGTGGAAAGACGCGATGCTGTTCCGCTTAGGATCACTTTGCCTATTCCCGGACTGCACATGGCTAAAAATGCGGCAGCAGCCGTTGCCGTAGCTGCAGAAGAAGGTATAGCCGATGACATCATAGTAAAAGCATTACGGGAATTTCGCGGGGTGGGACGCCGTTTCCAGTGCTATGGCGATTTCAAGGTAGGACAAAGAACGGTTACATTGGTGGATGACTACGGTCATCATCCTACGGAAGTCAATGCCACCATCGACGCCGCCCGTTTGGCTTTCCCCGGCAGAAAGATCTTTATGGTCTTTCAACCTCATCGTTATACTCGTACCAGAGATCTGTATGAGGATTTCGTGAGGGTATTGCAGAAAACCGACAGATTGGTACTGCTTGAAGTATATTCTGCCGGAGAGTCTGTTATTGCCGGTGCAGATTCCAGACATTTGGCTCATTCCATACGAACCATGGGCAAGATTGAACCTGTATATTGTCAGGATGCCTCTGAGATCCCTGCTTTGATTGAAGCTATGTGTGAAGACGGCGATGTGGTGCTGACTCAGGGAGCAGGCAGCGTCACTAAAGTTGCTTCGTCACTGGCGTCGCTGTGGAACAGGGTGTGACATTATGAAGCGTCAGACCCGCGGTCATTTCATTGCCGGTGCAATTTTTGCGTTGGCCGTGGGTACTGCGCTTTGGAATTTTAATTCTGTACTTGGTACATTTTTGGAAAGCGGAAAATCGTTGCCCGTAAAAGCCGTGCGCATAGACGGTGTGCTTTCGCATGTGTCACGACGCAATGTTGCTGATACAGTCGGACGTTTGGCCGGCGGACAGAATATTGCGGCTGTGGATACTGAAAAAATCAGACAGCGATTGCTTGAAGACCCATGGACAGCGCGCGTGGCGGTAAAAAGACGCATGCCGGATACTTTGGTGATCTCTTTGGTCGAACATGTTCCTGCGGCATATTGGAATAATGACGGATTGTACGATGCGCAGAACAAGACTGTTTTCAGACCTGATTTGAGTACTTTTGACACTCCTCTCGTACGCTTGGGAGCTTACCGTGACAATTTGTCAGAAGAGGTTTATCAAAGTGCAGTAGAGTTTATTAAAGTGTTGTCACACAGTAATTACCACATGGTGTCGCTGTATCTTGATCAGGTAAGATGTTATACCCTGACTTTGGCGTGCGGTACAAAGTTGATTTTGGGACGCGGACGAGAACAGGCGTCGGCCAGATTGCAAAGACTTTTACGCTCTTTGCCAAAATCAGGAATTGTGCTTTCTGAAGTCAGTTATGTGGATTTGCGTTACGATGTAGGTTTTGCGGTAGGTCCGCTGAAAAATACCGTTTTAGGAGAGAAAAATGGCGTTCAGTCTGTTTCACCGGAATAAGGAAAGAATTCCTCAAGAAGGGGTGCAGTCGTCGGAAAACAAGCTTTTCACCTTTGATCTCGGTAGTTCTGTGATCAGACTTGCTGAGATTCAGATAGGGCAGGATGAGACCGTAAAAATTCTCGGGTATTGTGAAGTACCGTCGCGCGGGATCAAAAAAAGTTCGGTAGTGGATATTCATGAATTGAGCGGGACTTTGTCAGAGTTGGTTCAGAAGTTTGAAAATACTTTCAAATGTTCGATCCGAAATTGTCTGGTTGCTGTTCCAGGATGTTTTATTTCTTCTACTAATGCTTCAGGCGGTACTACGGTGGCCAATAAAAACAATTCCGTAGTTACCTTAGAAGATCAGCATAATGCTATAGAGAATGCCCGCGGTCATGTTAAATTCGCCGACGGAGACTATGATCGCATTCATACGGTATTGCAAAATTACAAGACCGAAAATTCAGATGAGATCACCAATCCTTTGGGACAATATGCCAAAACTTTGGATGTGATGGTGCATGTAGTCGGACTTAAACATTCGCACATGCTGAACTTGAAAAACGTTTTTTCTCTTTTAAAACCTGAATTATGTAATCCGACTTTTATTTACAGCGGTATAGCAGCAGCCGATGCTGTTTTGACCGAAAGCCAGAAAGATTTGGGTGTTTGCCTTGTGGATATAGGCGGCGGATCTACCAGTGTCGCCGTTTATGCCGGGCGTAAGTTGTTGCTTACTTTCGGTATAGACAGAGGCGGTGAGATGATTACTCAATATATTTCAAAATGTTTCGGTCTTCCGAGGGATACTGCCGAACAATTGAAAATTCAGTACGGCTGTGCAACTCCGGATGCCTTGACTGAAGAAGAGCGTTCCTTGGTGATAACGGTCAGACAAAATGACGTGGAAAGCAGCACCGAAGTTCAGGTCGGTATGGTAACGCTGGCTACATATATAAACAGGCAATTCAGCGAAATCTTCAGGATGGTTTCGGACAAGATAGGACGTTTGCTCAATGAAGGTCGTAACAGCAGTTTGCAACTGACATTGTCAGCTGGATTTGTTATAACCGGCGGGGTGGCTAAAACCAGAGGCATAGAAAAATTGGCTCCCTTCATAAATGGTAACGGTAATCCTGCTGCGGTAAAAATCAGCGTTGGCCTGCCAAGAGCCGTTTTAGTAGATCCATCCAAACAGGTAAGAATTGATTCGCCTGAACATGCTGTGCTTGTCGGAATGGCCAGAACCTGCAGCCGTGATACTAAAGAGTTGCAAAATCTTGAGAAAGAAGATGTTAGACCAACGAATTTGTTTGGAAAAATCTCCAAATGGTGGAATGATACTATGGAATGATATTTATGCATAAGCAGAAGAGATCATTGCCAAAAGAATAAATATACAATTTAAAAAAGCACAAGTTGAAAAAGAAGATTTTATCTTAGTTTCTGGACTAAATGAGTTTTTATGATCCTGAAATCTGCATGCGTCTTTTCGTCTGTAGAGAAGAGGATCTCATGTAGTGCGAGACAGCTCTGCTTTTTTGTGTTTTTTTTGCGTATAATTTAGAACCATTATTGTCGTAATAGTTTAAAACGTGTTTGCATCTAAGCGCCGTCGGTTTTTTTTGAGAGTAACAAAATGAGTGATTTTCATGTAGAGTCCGTTTCCAATGACAATCCGGAATCTGGAATTCAGCAGACCACTGGCTGCAAGATCCGTGTGTTAGGTATTGGCGGTGGCGGCTGCAACAGTCTGAATCACATGATCAATGAGAATATGAGCGGGGTTGAATTTATTGCTATCAACACCGATGCTCAGGTTCTCGGCAAAAGCAGAGCCTCGGTAAAAGTCCAGATAGGCGTTAAGCTTACCGGAGGCTTAGGCGCAGGTTGTGATCCTAATAAAGGACGCAAAGCAGCAGAGGAATCTCGCGACGATATTAAGAAATTGCTCAAGGGTTCCGATATGGTGTTTATTACCGCCGGTATGGGCGGCGGTACCGGTACCGGAGCAGCTCCTATCATTGCAGAGATTGCAAAGGAAGCCAAGGAAGACGTGTTGATAGTCGCCGTGGTCACCAAGCCTTTCCGTTACGAGGGCAAACGCCGTATGGTAAATGCCGAGTCAGGCATTACCGAACTTTCCAAACATGTTGACTCACTGATTGTCGTCGACAATGACAAGCTTTTGAAAAATCTGGGAGCCAATATTTCGATAGTTAATGCTTTTAATGAAGCTGATGATGTATTGCTCAATGCTGTAAGAGGGATCACTGATTCCATTACCAATCCGAGCTTTATTAATGTGGATTTTGCCGATGTCAAGACGGTAATGCGTGGTCGCGGTCATGCCATGATCGGTACCGGTGTCGGAGAAGGCGCAAACTTCGTTGAAGATGCCGTGGAGCGTGCCATTCATTCTCCTCTTATCGAACCTGTGGATATTCAGTCGGCTGCCGGTCTATTGGTTATGGTACGTACCAACCCGAATTTCCCGATCCTTAAATTCGAGCAGGTTAACTCAGCGGTACAAGCCTATGCTGATACTGAAGCTGATTGTAAGTTCGGTCTTACCTTTGATGACACTATGCCTGAAGATCAGGTATCGGTTACGATCTTGATCACCGGAATAAGTACCGCCGATACTGTGGCAGCAGAGACAGCAGCTTTACGCGGTAATGACGGTATACGTGCCGGAGTAAAACAGAACGGTTTTTATCACACTTACAGCGGAATGCGTCCTGGATTCGGTACGGAAGCAGCCCCCAAAGGACAAGTGTCATTCAGCGTAGGACAGGGAACACAACCTCAGCAACGCAATGAAAATGCTGAGTTCGGCAATACTTCCATTCCTTCATCCGTTGCCAATTTTACGGCAAGGCCCGTTGAACCTGAAACGAGGCAGCCTGCCGAGGTACCTGTAGGAAACAGTAACAATGCAGAAGACGATCCTACTGGTTTGTGGGACGAATTGCCTCCGATCCTTAGAAACCGTGCTGACTAAATATTGCTTATAACAATGGCCGGATCTTTATGATCCGGTTTTTTTGTATATGACGGTGTAAAAACGAAATTTCAACCTGAGCAAATGGCGTTATTTGAGTTTCTGCAAATGTTATAATGGTCCAACCTGAAGACAATTGCGGATAAAAAAGCCCGCTGTCTCCTGAATAAACATCAGCTTGCAAATAAGAAATCCTCACGGGAGCTCTTTTTTGAACGCAGTAAGGATTTTCCGCGATTAGTCGGAATACGTTCGTCGAACGAGGCATCAGACATGGTGAAGCAGCGTACACTGGCAAAAACTATAGAGGTAACCGGAATAGGCTTGCACTCAGGAGCCAAGGTAAGTGCCGTGTTTTCACCGGCACCTGCCGGTACTGGTATTGTGTATACCCGAGGTGATCTCTCCCCTAAAGTTACGATGAAATGTAGCGCCGATAATGTGCGTGATACGCAGTTGTGTACTGCTTTGGTCAATCAAGACGGAGTGCGCATTTCAACTGTTGAGCATCTGACTGCGGCTCTGTGTGCTTTGGGAATAGATAACCTTGCAGTCGAAGTGAATGCCCCTGAGCTTCCGGTGATGGACGGTTCTTCTCAACCTTTTCTGTATCTTTTTGAAAAGGCGGGGATCAAGGAACTGGATGTCCCTCGTGAGTTTTTGCGGGTAAAACGTAAGGTAAGGGTTGAAGATCATGAAAAGTGGGCCGAACTCAATCCCTCTGACGGCGGTTTTTTCATGGATCTGACTATTGATTTTAATCATCCTGCTATGGAAAAGTCGTTGCAGCATTTTGCTTTTGATTTTTCAGGCAAGAGTTTTTTGGAGCAAGTTTCCCGCGCCAGAACCTTTTGTTTTATGCGCGATGTTGAATACATGCATGCTCATCATTTGGCATTGGGCGGTTCACTGGAAAATGCCGTGGTTTTGGATGATTACCGAGTAGTCAATCCTGAAGGTTTGAGATATCCGGATGAATTTGTAAAGCATAAGATGCTGGATGCCTGCGGTGATTTGTATATGAGTGCTCACAGTATTTTGGGCAGCTTCAAAGCATATAAAACCGGACATGCCTTAAATAATGCCTTATTGCGGGCCTTATTGTCAGATCCTCGTAATTATGAGGTCGTTTCGTTTGAAAACGAAGCTCAGGGAGCCATCGAATGCCTTTCTCCGCGAGCTGAGTTTAAATCTATTCTTGCCTAAGTTTTGCTGACTATAGAACACGGATGGATGCAGGGGGTAAGGCATATACCCACTTCCCGTTACAATCATCGTCCAGACGGGACGGTGATCTCGTTAATTGTGATCCATTATATTTCTCTTCCGCCGAATTGTTTCGGCGGTCACTATGTAGATGATCTTTTTACAGGTGATCTTGACGAAAACGCGCATCCGTATTTTAAAGGCCTGTCTTCTTTTGAATGCTCTTCGCACCTGTTTATAAACAGAAAAGGTCTTATAACTCAATATGTTTCTTTTGATGAAAGAGCATGGCATGCCGGACGTTCCTCATATAACGGTCACAAAGAGTGCAACGATTACAGCATAGGTATTGAGCTTGAGGGATGTTTGTATTGTGCATACACTAATGAACAGTATAAAGCTCTCAAAGAGTGCGTAAATGCTTTGAAAAAAACTTATCCTGCTATCGGAAATAATTTGGCAGGACACAGTGAGGTAGCTCCCGGCCGCAAACAGGATCCCGGTCCTTTTTTTGACTGGTCTTTGTTTCGTTAAATCGGGACAGAATATTAAGATTATTGTCTTCGACAGAACACATTTCAAAAAAAGAGGAACCTAGATGTCAAATTGGCTGACGAATTATTATGCTAAAAAAGAAGCCCGTGAACGTATTGGCACCGTGGCTTTGCCGCTTAACGAGGAAGAAACTCAAGAGTTATGCGGTTTGTTGCAAAATCCTCCTGCAGGAAGCGAAGATGAACTCCTGTATCTTATATCGCAGCGAGTAAATCCTGGAGTTGATGCTTCATCAAAGATAAAGGCTGCTTTTTTGCACGCGTTGGCTATCGGAACGGCGGAAAGTCCTTTAATTTCCCCGGTTAAAGCGGTTGAACTTTTAGGTGGTATGAAAGGCGGATACAATACGGCCTATCTTGTTTCTCTGCTGTCTGATGATACTTTGGGGGAGTATGCACGTAAAGCTTTGTCAGATACCTTGATGGTATATGATGCTTTTTCTGATGTGACGCATTTGGCTGAACAAGGCTGCGCATCGGCCAAAGCTTTGCTTGAAGACTGGGCTTCGGCATCGTGGTTTACAAAGCGCGCTGTTTTACCAAAAAAGATCACTCTAACAGTCTTTAAGGTAGCAGGTGAAATCAATACCGACGATTTTTCGCCTGCTCCTGATGCATGGTCTCGTCCGGATATTCCGTTGCATGCCAGAGCCATGTTCAAGAATTCCCGTGAAGATATCAAAGCCGATGAAGAAGGAGTAACAGGTCCCTTAACACTTATTGATGAACTCAAGTCCAAAGGGTACCCTTTGTTATTCGCAGGAGATGTTGTCGGTACGGGATCATCTCGAAAGAGTGCGGCAAATTCTCTTATCTGGCATATTGGAAATGATATTCCAGGTGTTCCCAACAAACGGTCCGGCGGTTTTGTAATAGGAGGAAAAATAGCTCCTATTTTTTACACTACGCTGGAGGATTCCGGGGCTTTGCCTATTGAAGGTGACGTATCACGTCTTGAATGCGGTCAGATCGTGGATTTGAATGTTTATGACGGAACCATTACTTCTCATGACAATGGTGAAGTTTTATCACGTTTTGAACTGAAGACGACAACCCTGCTTGATGAAGTCAGAGCAGGAGGACGCATCAATTTAATTATAGGTAAATCTCTGACCAACAAAGCTAGAGCCTATATGGATCTGGAAAAGAGCGAAGTATTTGCTCAGAGACTGTCAAGTAAGTCCAAGGGCGGTTTTACCAGAGCTCAAAAGATAGTAGGACGTGCCTGCGGTCTTGAAGGGGTAAGACCCGGGGATTACTGTGAGGTAAATGTGACAACGGTGGGATCTCAGGATACTACCGGACCTATGACACGCGACGAATTATCTGATCTTGCCTGTTTGCGTTTTCAGGCACCGCTTGTTATGCAGTCTTTTTGTCACACAGCAGCTTATCCTAAATGCGTAGATATAAAAACTCAGCACTCTTTGCCTGAATTTATGATCAAGCGGGGAGGTGTGGCTCTGCGTCCTGGAGACGGCGTGATTCATACTTGGCTTAATCGCATGTGTCTTCCTGATACCGTAGGTACCGGCGGAGATTCTCATACCAGAATGCCATTGGGGATTTCTTTCCCTGCAGGCTCCGGTTTGGTTGCCTTTGCTGCGGCTACCGGAACTATGCCTCTTGACATGCCTGAATCGGTTTTGGTCAGATTCCACGGGACATGTCGTCCCGGGATCACCTTAAGAGATCTTGTCCATGCCATTCCTTATTTCGCCATCAAAAAAGGTCTTTTGACTGTTCCCAAAAAGAATAAAGTTAATGTTTTCTCCGGACGTATCCTGGAAATAGAAGGACTTGAGAATTTAAGTTGCGAACATGCGTTCGAGCTTGCGGATGCGTCTGCAGAGCGCTCGGCTGCAGGATGCGCTATAAAATTATCACAAGAAAGTGTTGAAACTTATTTGCGATCGAATGCGGCCTTGCTCAGGATCATGGCAAAAGAAGGATATGAGTGTGCCGATGCCCTGATAAAAAGGGCCGAGGCTATGGAGCATTGGCTCAAAACTCCGGAACTTATTGAGGCAGATCCTGATTGCAGTTATGCTGCGATATTGGATATTGATTGTAATGAGATCACAGAGCCGATCGTGTGTTGCCCCAATGATCCTGATGATGCAAAATTGTTGTCAGAGGTAGCCGGAGATAATATAGATGAGGTTTTCATCGGTTCGTGTATGACAAATATAGGTCATTATCGTGCCGCAACCGCTATTTTAGGTCAGCAAAACGGTGAAGTTCCGGTAAGATTGTGGATGACCCCTCCTACCCGCATGGATCGTCACGAATTGACTGAAGAAGGTTTGCTTTCCGTATTGGGTAAAGCCGGTGCTCGTATTGAAATTCCCGGATGCTCACTGTGTATGGGGAATCAGGCAAGAGTTCGTGATCATGCCAAAGTGATTTCAACTTCAACGCGCAATTTCCCAAATCGTTTGGGCAACGGCGCTGACGTATATTTAGGATCTGCCGAGCTTGCTGCGGTAACGGCGCGTCTTGGACGTTTGCCTGATCCTAAAGAATATTTTAAAGAAACGGCGGTTTTAAACGGCAAAGAGAAAGAGATCTATTCACTTTTGGATTTTTCAGAAAGTGTGGATTGAGACATTGGCTCTGCAACATGGCAGTAAGGAAAACTGATTTTCTTCTTCACGTGTTGCAAGCATTAAGCCATAAGTATTCTCGGGCACAATGCTATAATGACGAAGTTTAAAAAGACTATTCCACTCTTTACCGTTGAGATGCGGGGAAAGAGCCGGATGATTTTTCATATTGATAGGAGTAACTCATGAAAGTTGCAGTTTTAGGCGCTGCCGGCGGAATCGGTCAGCCTTTGTCCTTAATTCTCAAGACCAATCTTCCTGCTGGATCCCAGCTGAGCCTCTATGACGTCGCACCGTTTACTCCGGGTGTGGCCAAGGATCTCAGCCACATCCCCACTGATGTTGAAGTCGAAGGCTTTACCGGAGCTCCCAATGATGCTGCTCCTGTTCAGCAGTGCGTTAAAGATGCCGATGTAGTCGTGATCTCCGCAGGTGTTGCCCGTAAGCCCGGTATGACCCGCGATGATCTGTTTAAGATCAACGCTTCCATCATTGCAGGTCTCGTGAACAATGTGGCTAAGGCCGCTCCTAAGGCTTGCATTGCCATTATCACCAACCCTGTCAATTCAACCGTACCTATTGCATCTGAGGTTTTGAAGGCCCGCGGCGTTTATGATGCTCACCGTTTGTTCGGTGTTTCCGTGCTTGATACTCTGCGTTCTGAGACCTTCTTGGGTGAGGAATTCGGTATTTCCAAGAAAGACGTCCGTATCAATGTGATCGGCGGGCACAGCGGTGTAACCATCATTCCTCTTCTCTCAAAGACCTTGGGTTATGACGCTTTGAGTCAGGAACGCATCGAAGCTTTGACTGTACGTATCCAGAATGCCGGTACTGAAGTTGTCGAAGCCAAGGCCGGTGCAGGTTCTGCCACCTTGTCAATGGCCGCTGCCGGTGCCCGTTTCGCTCTTAAGATCGTCGAAGGTCTGCAGGGACATACCGGTGTTACCGAAAATGCATACGTGGAAGGCGGTTCCAAGTATGGTCAGTTCTTTGCTCAGCGCGTTCTTTTTGGAAAGAACGGTTGGGAGAAAACTATCGACTTTGGTAAGGTGTCTGCTTATGAGCAGCA
Source organism: Succinatimonas sp. (assembly GCA_022779845.1). GTDB lineage: Bacteria > Pseudomonadota > Gammaproteobacteria > Enterobacterales > Succinivibrionaceae > Succinivibrio. The sequence goes on along the minus strand of JALEXT010000098.1, from coordinate 57 downwards.
ACTTATCGACGGCGCTGCAGAGACCCTTAAGAAGAATATTGATAAGGGAATTGAATT
>JALEXT010000208.1 GCA_022779845.1 Succinatimonas sp. | reverse complement strand
ATACATTCAAAACCAGAATACCCCAGATTAGGCGCCTGAGAGCCCCGGGCTGAAGCCCGGGGTTTGACGGCGCTTTTTTGATAAAGAGGGCGATCTTAACTCTGGTTCATATCGTAATCATCAGGTAATGATCTCAGGCTCGGCACATCTACCCCCTGACTTCATGCAGGTCCCCAACTATATGAAAGAACTGGTTGATTTCATCAATTGCGAAGATCCGCCTAAATATGATCTTATCAAGGTTGCCTTAGTACATCACCGTTTTGGTTGGATCCATCCTTTTGGAAACGGTAACGGCAGAACGGTCAGGCTTTTAACCTATGCGCTCTTACTAAACTACGGATTTAATATCGGTGATTACGACAGACTGATTAATCCTACCGCCGCTTTCTGTTGTGATCGCGAAAAATACTACAGTATGCTGACAATTGCAGATCAAGGGACAGCAGAAGCTCTGGAACAATGGTGTCAATATGTATTGGATGGTTTGCTCAACGAACGAAAAAAACTGGATATTTTTTTAGATTTTGAAGAAGTTAAAAAGAAAATTTTACGTCCTGCTTTGTCATTTGCTCAAAAGCACGGAGTGTTAACTACTGAAGAACTGAATATTCTCAGCTTCATTTTGGAAAACGGCGAGAGCAGTAATGCTGATATCAGCAAACACTTCAAAATAAAATCCAGCCAAACTTCATATGTTTTAAAAAAACTCAGAAACCGACTTTTGATTGTTCCGTCAAAAGAGAAGAAAAGAGAATATATTTTTAATATGGCAAGTCGGGAACTTCGCTTGGGAGTTATTGATCCTGAAAGTTTGATATTTGGTTACACGATCACTTAATTACGCCGAGACTTTGTAAATATAATCTGTCCCTCGAGGTGATCTCTGTACGCCAGCGCCTGGTACCTGCATCTGTTTTAACGGTAGTTTCCTCGGTGCAATCAAACCATGTCAATTGATTGTGCAGAGATTGATTATCCAGCCAGCTTAAAAGTTTCTTCTCTTTTTTTAAGTTATCCTGACGATCGTGTATAGGATCTCCGTTCGGCTTACCCAACTGCTCTTTGAGTTCTTTTATTTTTGTATACATAAAACTCAGGTAGCCCAAGGCTATAAACTGTACAAGCATTCTCCCCTTCAAGGTATCGCAATTCCATACTCGAGGACGATACCCGTCAACGTATTCCTTGTCCAATTTGAAAAACTCTTCAATACGCTCACGCTTGCGGTATTTGCTTAAAACGTCAAAGCAATCCTTTTCATGATTGCTGATTAGGACAAACAAACCGTAGTATTTAGCCCTTTCATCCATGTTAGTTGCATTCAAAGCGACGTTGATCTTATTTCCCCTGCGTTTGATGATTAGATATTTGTCTATGAATCTTTGGGCTGCATCAGAAAACTCCGTGATCCCGGAGAGGATCTGCTCTTTTAATCCACTGATGCGGCGAAAGTCATTAGCGCTGTCAATCTGCTCCTTAGACGCAGAACGATAGACATGTAGATACAGCCGATATTCCTTGCTTTCATCCTCTCCCTTAGCAAAGTTATTTGAAGAGCGTTGTCTTTTCCAGGTGAATTCATGTTTTACAGGAATGGTGATCCCGTGGATCTGGAGTTCATCGAAAGGACATACGCTCATACAACTGTTCAATTTAACCAGTTCAGGATCTAAAGCCTGACGGATCCAATTGATCTTGGTACTTGGACATGAGGTTATAAAATCGGTGTGAGTACGCAAAAGGGTAAGCAGATTTGCTTCTGAGTAATATCCGGAATCTGTAATGAGTTGCGGCCGCTTTAAATTAAGGACATCCAGTTGCTTGATTGCATTCTCAATGGAAATGACATCAGGGATATTTCCGGGCTCTTTGGCAAAGGCAATAGGCTGATGGTTTTCTACGGAGTACAGGGTTAGTAACTTGATGGTATTAAGATCATCTCCGTCTTTGTTAAACCCTTGCCTTGCTTCTATCTGGTTAACCGAATGTGTAGAAATCGTTGTGGAATCGAATGCTACAGAATCATGCTCGGATAAATGAGATGCACGATTTATAAAGTAGCCTTGAGAGTATTCCTCGTTTTTGCCAAGAAGTTCGAAAAGTTTATGACAGTCACTTTCATTGATAAAGTCATCGGTAGGAACGGGATGAGTAAGTTGCCAATTTTCAAAGCCGGCTATGGTTCCGTGTCCTGAGGATGCCAGATATCTTGCTACCGATATTACTTTAGGAGCTAATCCTCTCATGACGGAAGTAAGATCATCATCAATACCTGAACTTTTACCCATCCATTCAAGGATCTCTGTCATTCCGATATGTTTTCTTGAAGCTCGTATAAGTTCCATTTCTTCTTTGGTACGACGAGCTCTGGTTTTAACAATTTCCCCTGTAGCCGGATCTTTTTTACCAAGAAGCTCCATCTTAATGGTCTTGGTCTTTTTAGTTTCTCTGTCGTATTGAGTGGTGCGACGATAAATATAGACATCGCCGTTTTTTCGATGATGTTCAACGGTACTTATATGAGTTTTACCGGTAAAAGCACGAGGCATGCAAGCCTCCTATATAAACGTGTTACTCTATATAAGATATAGTATATAATAACACTATTAAAAAGTAAATAAAAAGTGGCTTAAATTGACCACTTCTTATTCAAGATTTAGGAAAAGTTACTTCAAAACTGCAAATCAATCTTTTTCATGTAACCATGTTTGAAACTTTCAGGATTGATGCCATGCATCAAGCAGATCTGATCCCTAAGTCTCTTTTGAAAAACTGATTTGAGATCCTGACAAAATATGACTTTATAAAAATCAATATGTTAATTGACATTTTTTGAGATTTTAGCTCAAGACGATTTGAGATCTTTATGTAAAGTTGCACGGTATAAGTCATTGCCCTTTTGTAGTACCAACTACATATACACTTAACCGGCCTTTTCCTCTTTGCTCAAGTTTTTTTACTTCACACAAATCTTTAATAAGCGTGAAAGCTTTTGTCGTTCCCACATTAAGCAAGTTTTCAACCTCTTTTCTGGTAATAGATCCCTTTTCCGCGGCGTACTTAACTATGAGATCTTTTTGCTTATCCGAAGGAAATTCTCTACTTTGACGGTAAGGGACTAGAGTCACCGCCTCGTTTCTGTTCGGAAGTGTCACTCTGAAAACGCCTTTAGCCGTTTCAAACTTCGGCTTCCTTTGATCGTTTTTGTACGCCTTTTCTATCTTTCCTATACCGGTGCCATAACTTTCAATCAACCTCATACGATAGAAAATCGTAGCAAGAGCAGGATTACGGGACTGCGAAACACCAAGAAAAATAGCTTCCAATTCAAGACCTGGCACCAGTCCGCCTAGGGACACGAACTCTATTCTGTCCTCGTAGATATTTATGAGGTTACTTCCGCTCAAAGCATAGTCACGGTGAACAATGCTGTTTAGCAAACTCTCCCTTAACGCTTCTTCAGGGTAATCCCTTTTATCGGTTCTATCCAAGCCTGAGAATATTGCTTTTGTCTTATTATTCAAATTGATAAATTCATACACTTCTTCTAATTGCTTAAAAAGCGATCCGCTGAATTCTTTTCTGTCACGAAATATTTCCTTATCAGTTCCCTGAAACACTGCCGCTTTTGTAGTGACTTCACATTGATCGGAAAGTAACAAAGCTAAATTAGTGTACAGTCCGTCATCCCCGATCAACCTCAGAGTACGCATTTGCGAAACTCCGAGCTCCATGGATCTTTTTTGCATCTCTTTTTTGAAGGTATTAAATGTCAGCTCCTGATTCAAACTTCTGCACGATTCAAAAGATCTGCCGCTGTTTTGAAGGATCATTTCTCTGATACCTTCTTCGGTCATAGGTTGCGTCGAACTACCCTTTCTTACGTACACACCGCTTGGCTTCAATCCTTTTTCCTTAAGGTAATACGGACGATTCGTACCAGTGGTAACCTCAATTTTCACTATATTTTTTCCGTCTATCTTGAT
>JALEXT010000090.1 GCA_022779845.1 Succinatimonas sp. | reverse complement strand
GGCGGTATTTCAGTTATTATGATCGACTATATTCAGCTGATGAAAGGTGATACCGATCAGGAAAACCGGGCATTGGAACTGGGCGGTATTTCCCGCAGTTTGAAATTGCTTTCAAAAGAGTTGGATTGCCCGGTGCTGTGCCTTTCGCAGTTAAACCGTGAGGTCGACTCAAGAAAAGATCATCGTCCTATGAATTCAGATCTGCGCGAATCAGGCTCCATCGAGCAGGACGCCGATCTTATTTTGTTCCTGCACCGCGAATCTTTGTACCGTGAAAAAACCGATGAACACGGAGATGACGGTCAGGCTACGCTGATCGTTGGAAAAAACCGTAACGGTGCATTAAAGGACATAGAATTGCAGTTCATCGGCGAATACACCTCTTTTTATGACAAGGCTCAACCTGTAGGTGAAGTTCCCCTTCCTTTAGAAGAATAATTAAGAAAACTCATGAAAGCTGTATCATCCATCATCGACACCGGGGCATTGGTGCGCAATCTTCGTCGCATACGTGAGATGACCCCGCATTCAAAACTTTTGGCCGTGGTCAAGGCAAATGCTTACGGACACGGTCTTTATCCGGTAGCAGCAGCCCTCAACGACGATGCCGATGCGTTTGCCGTATCTAGAATTGAGGAAGCTTTGAGCCTTAGAAATCAGGGAATTTCAAAACCTGTTGTGCTTTTGGAAGGTTTTTTTAATTCAAGCGATGTAGAACTGGTTTCACGTTACGATCTTTATACGGCGGTACATGATCTGACGCAGGCCCGTGCCATAGCCGATGCCAAACTGAAAAAGCCCGTGCATTGCTGGGTTCAGGTTGATATAGGAATGCACAGGCTGGGATCTTGTGACTTAAAAGAAATAGCGCAGATCAAAAAAATTTTAGAGGACAGTCCCAATACTTACAAACCTCTGGGACTTATTTCCCATCTTAGCGTGGCGGATACTCCTTCTGAGCAGGCTTATAACGAGATCCAGCAGGACAATTTTTTCAGGATCGCCGAAGAACTCGATTTTAAAGGAGATCTGTCGCTTGGAAATTCCGCTGGGATCTGCAAATGGGAGCGTTCGCATACCACCTGGGTACGTCCCGGTATAATCATGTACGGGATCTCTCCTTTTGACGACAAGACCGGGGTTGATTTGGGATTGGAACCTGTAATGACGTTAAAAGCCTCGCTGATAGCCGTACATCATATTAAAAAGGGGGATAAGGTGGGGTACGGTGCAGCTTACGTAGCACCGCATGACACCGTATTGGGGGTAATTTCCGCAGGGTACGGCGACGGATATCCGCGTACGGCACCCAACGGTACTCCGGTATATATAAACGGCAGACGTGTTCCTACGGCAGGGCATGTTTGTATGGATATGATGTTTGTAGATCTCGGTCCTGATTCCCAGGATAAAATCGGTGACAGTGCCGTTCTGTGGGGAAAAGAATTACCCGTGGAAGTCGTGGCTTCCTGCTGCGGTACTATACCCTATGAGTTGGTTTGCAGGATCATGCCGCGGGTGAATACCGAGTATGAATCCAACTGACGTTAAGAGATCTTTGCTCCTGCATTAAATTCAAAATTGTTGTTTATTCTGGCAGGAGTATGTTTTCACCTTGGCAAAGGCTTGACTTCGGGGACGGCGAGCCTTCGCTTTTTGTTATAATCAACAGTTTTAAGGTCAAATTTGAGTTTGGCTTTGACACAATGTCAGTTTTCAAAAGGTAAATTTTGAAAGCGACGTTGCGGTATCTGAAATTTCATACATAGAAAAGAACGCATAGTATGCCTTGTAGGATTGCATTTATAGAAGCAAGCGTACGGGGATAAAAGAATAAATAGGAACATAAAGTGCAGGAAACAGTTTCCCTGAAAACCAGATTGGCTGAGTTAAAAGAGCGTGCCGATGCGCTCAGGGGGTATCTTTGACTTAAGGGCCAAAGAAGAGCGCCTTGAGGAAGTATCGGGATTGATGGAAGATCCCAATCTTTGGAATGATCCGGAAAAGGCTCAGGAACTTGGCAGAGAAAAAAACTCCTTAAGTTCTATCGTTAATCGTTTCAAAGCCGTGGATCAGAGTTTCGACGACATCGCTACCTTAGAAGAGATGGCAGGAGAAGAACAGGATCCGGAGCTGATGCAGGAAGCCTACGGTGAGGCTGACAAGCTAGAGCAAACCGTAACTGCGCTTGAAATGGAGCGTATGTTTTCTGGTCCACACGATAACGATCCTTGTTATATGGATATTCAGGCAGGTTCAGGCGGTACCGAAGCTCAGGATTGGGCTGAAATGGTGATGCGCATGTACCTTAAGTATGCCGAAAAGAAAGGGCTTACTACCGAAGTTATCGAAGTTACCGAAGGTGAAGTTGCGGGAATTAAATCTGCCACAATTAAATTCACCGGCGAACATGCTTACGGCTTGTTGCGCACTGAAACAGGCGTACACCGTTTGGTACGTAAATCTCCGTTTGATTCCAATAATCGTCGTCACACTTCGTTTTGCTCTGCTTACGTGTATCCTGAGATCGATGACAATATTGAAATCGAGATCAATCCTGCCGATTTGAAGACGGATGTGTACCGTTCTTCAGGAGCCGGCGGTCAGCACGTTAACAAAACGGAATCTGCAGTTCGTATCACTCACGTACCGACGGGAATTGTGGTTACGTGTCAAAACGAGCGTTCTCAGTTTCAAAACCGTGATCAGGCTATGAAACAGCTGCGCGCGCGTTTGTATCAGTTGGAATTGGAAAAGCGTCAGGCAGAAGCCAAAGCCGTGGAAGACAGCAAGTCGGATATAGGTTGGGGCAGTCAGATCCGCTCTTATGTTTTGGATGATGCGCGTATCAAAGATCTGCGTACCGGCGTTGAGAACCGCGACACTCAGAAAGTTTTGAACGGTGATTTGGATCAGTTCATTGAAGCAAGCCTAAAATCAGGGCTTTAACTAAATTTTCAGGAAGAAAAATGGCACAGGAAAAAAAAGAAGAGACTGCAGAAAATCTCAATAACGTGATGCAGGAAAGACGCGATAAGCTCAATGCTCTGCGCGAGCAGGGACAGGCTTATCCCAACGATTTTCATCGTGATGCTACTTCAGGTGACATACGCAAAGCCTGCGGTGATAAGGATGCCGATACCTTGCAAAATGAAGAGCATGTCTACACCATTGCCGGTCGTCTGATGACCCGCCGTATTATGGGCAAGGCTTCGTTTGCCACTTTGCAGGATGTTGACGGACGCATTCAGATCTATGTTTCGCGCGATGATCTTCCCGAAGGAGATTATCAGAATCTCTTTAAAAAGCTTGATCTTGGAGATATCATCGGCGTAAGCGGCAAAGCCTTCAAAACCAAGACCGGCGAGCTTTCCATTCACGTTAAATCATTAAGGCTTTTGGTCAAAGCACTGCGTCCTCTGCCTGAGAAATACAAGGGACTTACCGATCAGGAAGCCCGTTGCCGTCAGCGTTATCTTGACCTCATTGCCAACGAGGATTCCCGCCGTACCTTCAAAATCCGCACCAAGGTAGTGTCATTCATCCGCAAATTCATGGACGAAAGACGTTTTATGGAAGTTGAAACTCCCATGATGCATACCATCCCTGGAGGTGCCAATGCCAAGCCTTTTGTGACTCATCACAATGCTTTGGACATCGATATGTATATGCGTATCGCACCAGAGCTTTTCTTAAAGCGTTTGGTGGTCGGCGGTTTTGAGAACGTCTATGAAATCAACCGTTGCTTCCGCAATGAGGGTATTGACGTTCGTCATAATCCTGAATTTACCACCATTGAATTTTATTGGGCTTACCACGATTACCATGATCTCATCGATCTGACCGAAGAACTCTTTAAGAACATGTCCTTGGAAGTGTTGGGTACAACCAAAGTTCATTACGGTAAAGAAGGTGAGGTCGGTCTCGATCTTGATTTTTCCAAGCCTTTTGAGCGTTTGACCATGAAAGAATCCATTGTCAAATACGGTGCTGACAAAGGCATTACCATGGAAGATCTCGAAGATGAAAGCCGTGCCAAAGCCTGGTGCGAGAAATTGCATTGTGACATGCTTCCCGGGTGGACTTTGGGTAATTTCATCGCCGCACTTTTTGATGAGCTTGTAGAAGAGCATTTGCAGCAACCTACCTTCATTACCAGTTATCCTGCGGAAATATCGCCTTTAGCCCGCCGTAATGATCAGGATCCTGCTTTTACCGATCGTTTTGAGTTTTTTATAGGCGGTCGCGAATTGGGCAACGGATTCTCCGAGCTTAATGATCCTGATGATCAGGCCGGTCGTTTCCAGGCTCAGGCAGAAGCCAAAAAGCACGGAGACGATGAGGCAATGTATTATGATGCCGATTACATCACCGCTTTGCAGCACGGTCTCCCTCCCACTGCAGGCGAAGGCATAGGTATCGATCGCGTGGTAATGCTGCTTTCAAACTGCCACACCATACGCGATGTGATCCTCTTCCCCACTTTAAGACCTAACAATAACTGACAGGTGTCCTTATGACTCATTTATTCCACGGTTCTTTGGTAGCACTCATTACTCCTTTTAGAAACGGCTCGCTTGATGAAGCCGCACTTGAGCGCATGATTGAGTGGCATATCAAGAACGGTACCGATGCCATCGTTCCGGCAGGAACTACCGGCGAATGCCCGACTCTTACCCATGAAGAGCATATGCGCGTCATTCAGCTTACGGCTGAAGTGGCTCACGGCCGCGTGCCGGTATTGGCAGGAGCAGGTTCTAACAACCCCGTTGAGGCAGTAGCACTTTCTCAGGCTGCCGAGAGAGCAGGTGCCGACGGCGTTCTGCATGTGGCCGGATATTACAACCGTCCCAATCAGCAGGGACTTTATGCCCACTTTAAGATGGTGCATGAAGAGACCTCTCTGCCTATCATCGTCTATAACATCCCGGGACGTGCCGTGGTGAATGTTTTGCCTGAAACTTTGGCCAAGCTTTCAGAATTGCCGCGTATTATGGGGGTTAAGGATGCGACAGGTGATCTTGAGCGTCCGTGGATTGAACGTCAGCTGATAAAACGCGATGACTTTATCTGGTTATCAGGCAATGATTCTACTCAGGTGAGCTATAACGTCGCCGGCGGTTGCGGCTGTATTTCCGTTACTGCCAATATTGCTCCTGCTTTGGTTGCCAAGGTGCAGCGTCTTACCGCAGAAGGCAAATGGGAAGAGGCTCGTAAGCAGCAGGACAGATTGATGGAATTGCATAAGCTTATGTTCAAAGAACCGTCACCGGGTCCTGCCAAATATGCAGCTTCGCTTTTGGGGCTTTGCACCGAAGAAACCCGTTTGCCGGTATTGCCCATAAGCGACGGTTTGCGTGTTGAAATCAAAAAAGCCATGAAGGATTTGGAACTTATTTGATGGATAAGATCGCAGAAAATCCTGCCAAAGGATCGGCATTGACCGATCCTTTGGATCGTCATGTGCGCTCCTTCGTGATCCGTGCCGGTCGTATGACGCCTTCGCAGCAGCGGGCCTTGGACGAGTTAGGTCCCAAGTATCTTATCGATGTGTCTTCTCTTAAAACCGTCGATTTTGATAAAGCTTTCGGAAGAAAGGCTCCCTTGGTACTGGAGATAGGCTTCGGTATGGGGGCATCCTTCGTGCAAATGGCACAGAATGATCCATTGCGCAATTATTGCGGTATAGAGGTTCATCCTCCCGGAGTGGGATCTTGTCTTAAGCTTATAGAAGAGCGTCAGATCACCAATGTGCGCATCATTCATTTCGATGCGTTTGAGGTGATCAAAAAATGTATAGCTTTGCAAAGTATCGATGTTTTACAGATATTTTTCCCGGATCCTTGGCCTAAAAAGCGTCATATAAAACGCAGACTCATCAATGATGATTTTATTGCCATGGTCGCGCCGTTGCTAAAACACGGAGCAGAGGTAAGGCTGGCTACCGATTGGGAAGAGTATGCCCAACAGATGCTTGAAGTAATGAGCAGAGCCGAGGGCTTTTCCAACACGCAAGCTGACGGCGGTTTTACTCCCCGTCCTAAGTGGCGTCCTCTGACTAAGTTTGAGCAAAGAGGCGAACGTTTGGGACACGGAGTTTGGGATCTGGTTTTCAGACGTGACTGATACAAGACTTGAAGGCTTAAAAGCTTTTGTAAGCCGTTATCTTGGGCATTCGTGCCGAAGATTTGAGGCTTTGGGCGGAGATGCAAGTCTCCGTCGTTATTTCAGAACTGACGGTTTTATTGCCGTTGATTCTCCTCCTTCCTCACAGAAAAATGCCGAATTTTTGCGTATAGATCAGGCCTTATCCTTAAAAGGAGTACGGGTTCCTGAGATCTTAAGCAGTGATCTTGAAAACGGATATCTTTTGGAAGAGGACTTGGGAAATTTGATGTTCTCCGATGTTATTAAGGGAGGGCAAAGATCCCAATGGTATCAAAGAGCATTGCAACTGCTTCCGGATATAGCATCGGCGGAAACGCCGCTTCCTGCTTTTGATAAAGATTTTATCGCTTTCGAATTTTCTATCTTTACCGAATGGCTTCTGGATAAAAGTTTGCATCTTGTCCTGAACAAAGCCGAGAAGCAAATGTTGAATCACACTCTTTCAGTGCTTTCACAGGCCTGTCTTTCTCAGCCTCAGGTGGCCATGCACCGTGATTTTCACAGCCGTAATCTAATGGTATGCGGTGAAGAGTTGGTCGTGATCGATTTTCAGGATATGGTAAAAGGCCCCTTGACCTATGATGCAGCATCGCTGATCTTTGACTGCTATGTCAGGTTACCTGATGATTTGGTTGTATTTCTCATTCAAAAAGCCTATGAAAATCTGCAACCTCTGTGCAAGGGATATTCACAAAGCGAATTCAAACGCCTGCTGCTTTTAGTTTCGTTGCAACGTCATCTTAAGGTTTTGGGGATCTTTAACCGCTTGAACTTAAGGGACGGAAAAACAGGTTATTTAAAAGATTTGCCGCGAGTCCTTGCTTACGCTTTGGATGAGAGTACGGCCTGCGGTCTTTACGATCTGCATGATTTTCTGGATACAAAAGTAAAGGGAGCTATGCCGTGCGTGCGATGATCCTGGCAGCAGGTAGGGGAGAGCGGTTGCGTCCGATCACCGACAATATTCCCAAGCCCTTGGTAAAGGTCGGTGGTAAGGAATTGCTTCTTTGGCATCTTGAAAAACTCAAGGAAGCGGGAATTTTTGAAGTGATCATCAACTCCGCGTGGCTTTCTGAAAAAATCCTCACTTTTCTAGGTGACGCAAAGAGTTTGGGCATGAGCATAACTCACAGTCAGGAGCCTCCAGGAGGACTTGAAACTTTAGGTGGAATTGTCAAAGCTCTTCCTTTTTTTCAAGATGAACCTTTTTTAGTGGTAAACGGCGATACTTTCATCGACATTCCGTATGGATTTTTTTTAAGAAGTATTCCGCTGCCAGGAGAGGCTCTGCTGTTTTTAACTGACAATCCTAAGCATCATCTGCAGGGGGATTTTTCCTTGGACGAAAATAAAAGAGTGGTAACGGGACACGATTTTACTTTCACTGGGGCGGCTGTATATACCCCGCAAATTTTTTCAAATATAAAGCCGCAACGCGCCCCCTTAAGACCTCTTTTTGACAAACTTATTGAAAAAAAAGTCTTGTACGGTAAAAAACTTGAAGGTAAGTGGTTTGACGTAGGAACAGTAGAAAGACTGCATGATACCGATGCTTATATCCGTGCCAAAACTTTTAACAGGAGCGAATCATGAGCTATAGAGGACGTTTACTCGGAGCCTTGATAGGTTTTTTTCTGCCTATTCCATTCGGAACAGTTCTGGGCTTTATTCTCGGATGGGCATTGTATGACAATCCGCGTAACAAACTTGCTGAAAATGCAGGAGGTGCCGGATATGCATTTAAATTTACCAAAGGTTATAACGAGACCTTAATTTACGGAACGTTTGCTTTATTAGGATATGTAGCGCGCGGCGGCGGAGTCATCAGGCGTGAGCAGATCATGATCGCAACGCAGTGCATGAACATGATGAAACTTGATGATCCGCAGTCAAGACGCAGAGCCCAGGAAGCTTTTAATCAGGGAAAGAGCGAAGATTTTAATCTCGAACTTGAGACTATTAAGCTTAAAGAGGCGGTGGGCCGCAATGCCGGAGTGATTTCCTATTTATTAGAGATCCTGGTGCAGATGGCTTTGGCAGATGCAGTGGTGGAGCAGGAAGAACATCGCAGGTTATGTGAAATTGCTCAAAGATTGGGCGTTCCCGTAACGGCCATGGAAAGATTGATTCAAATACGCATAGCCGAAATGCAGTTTCGGCGCGGATTTTACAGAAATACAGAGCAAAACGGTTCTGGCTATGAGTATTCTTCGCAGGATGAAAAACAAGCTTCTCAGGAAACGTCCGCGTCATCACTGGCTGATGCTTACCGTATTTTGGGGGTAAGCGAAGATGCATCCTGGGATGAAGTACGCAAGGCTCACAAACGTCTTATGCTCAAATACCATCCGGATCGCTTAAAGTCTCAGGGTGTGCCGGAAGAAATGATCAGAACCTATACCGAAAAAGCCAAAGATATTCAGGCTGCTTTTGATTGCATCAAACGCTCTCGCGGTGAAAAAAATTAGCTTTTAAAGCATCGCAAAGAAATGATTCGGATATGTCTTGAGCGGCAAAAGTAGGAATACTCGTAAAAATAAGTTCATTGCCCGAAGTCGGATGATTGAAGGTCAATAACGAAGCGTGCAGGTGCAATGGGGTATCGTCTTTG
>JALEXT010000086.1 GCA_022779845.1 Succinatimonas sp. | reverse complement strand
CAGCAAGAGGAACCCGCCGAAGATCTCCCAAGAGATCGGTAGGAATCCCCTCTCTTTAGAGAGGGGAGGATGTCAACAATATGCTCTTTGATCTTTGCTATAAGACGGTTGCGCAGAGCCGTTTGTGACGCGTCTTCATCTGCAGGAGCGGATGACTGCAAAGGATTGAATTGTTTGTCCATGTTTTTTAAAGTCATCATATTTAAAAACCGATGAAATGATTTTACTGCCTGAGAATACGGGAAATTTTAGGCGGCTTTAAAAAAGTGCGGAATTTGAAAGATTGGTGGAGATGACCGGAGTCGAACCGGCCACCTTCTGCATGCGAAGCAGACGCTCTACCAGCTGAGCTACATCCCCGATTTGATGCTGATGGAGCGGGCGACGGGAATCGAACCCGCGTCAGTAGCTTGGGAAGCTGCAGTTCTACCATTGAACTACGCCCGCAAAATCGGAATTCATATGAACCCGAAAACGGGCTCATTATACACAATCTGCCAAATTGCGACAAATAAAGTTTGTCAGTACGTAAAAAAATCTTCAGATCTCAAGTTTACGTTTTAAATACTGAATACTGTCGGTGATGGTCGATGCGTCGGTGGCAGAAGATGCAGAAGATACGAATTTGAGTCCCTGATGGTAACCGGTGAGCATTTCACCGTAGGCAGTAAGCGGTAATACCTGTCCTAAAATTCTGAGTCCTTCCGATTTGAGTTCACGACATACCGCTACGGTAAATTCGGCGCCTGCTGAATATACAGCCCCGATCTCAGGGCATTTGTCCAGTACTCTTGAGACTATTTGTCCGTAAGCTCCCGACATGCTCTCGAGGATCTCCGCTTCCGAGTGTCCGCTGATCTGATTGGGATCGTCAAAATCGGCTTTTTCTGTTTCTCTGATGTTCATGCTGTCCGAAACGGCAAAAGCCATGGGATAGTCATAAATTTTGGTGGCGATTTCGTCTACCACACGGTTTATTTCAGCTACCCTGCGCTGTTCGTCCGATAAAAGTTCGGTTCTTGAAACATTTATGATCAAGGCTTTTTCCTCAAGCCTTACCATTTCCATTTGCGCCGCTGCAAGAGGATTACTCAAGCCTACTATGCCGAGAATTTTTCCTGCGCGCATGCGGTTTTCGTTTTGCGAACGCATGACTTTGCGCGCCAAAGTGGCGGTGAATGCTCCCGGATCAACTGCCAGAAATTTGATCCCCGATGCGATCACGGCGTCGGCTATCATGTTGATCTCTTCTTGCGAAGTGCAGTCCATTACGATAGCACGTACTCCGTCCTGAGCCAAAGCGGCGATCCTTGAGGCAAGGTAGGCAGTGCCTTTTATATATTCCTTAAGATGAATGGCCTGAGTTTTATACCCGAATTTTTCAGAAAACAGATCGGCCACTCTGCCGCTTCTTGCCGGCTCCAGATCGTCAAGACTTGCCAGAGATTTTTGCAACGGTTTGCCGTCTATCATCATGTAGCCGCCTACGTTGGTTCGCTTTAAAGCGGGGAAGGCAGGAACTACTATAGCCACGCGATCCTGATCACCTAGTGCATCCAAAAGAGCCTGAGTTTCTGCACAGGTGTTGCCGCGCATGGCAGGATCGATGCGTTTGGCATAAACTTTTACTTCCGGTGATTTTAAGAGCCTGGCAGCGTAAAAGACCATCTGATAGCTCTGATCGGGAGTGAGTCGCCGGCTGTTGGTGGAATAGACCAGACAGTCAAATTTTCTGCATCTTTCGTCTTTCAATCCGGCAGTGCTCATCAGCGAGCAGACGGTACAGCTGTTTTTTTGCAAAAGTGCGCCGACAGAAGCTCCGCCGGTGATTTCATCGGAGATTACAACGCATTGTGACATGTGAATTCCTATACTTACAATTTTAATCAGCCTAAAGTTGAGATTTTGGCCCGAAGTCTCAGAATGCTGGAGGGAACTACCGAGAGTTCGTCCACACCGAGTTGTACGAGTTTGGCTACAAAGTGCTCTTCGGATGCCATTTCTCCGCATACTCCTACCCAAATTCCCGCGGCATGGGCATTTTTGACGGTCATTTCAATGAGCCTCAATACCGCATGGTGCAGCGGATTGACGAAAGGGTTGAGATCGGCGTTTTGTCTGTCGCAGGCCAAAGTAAATTGGGTGAGATCGTTAGTCCCTATGCTGAAAAAATCCACCAAAGGGGCCAATTCGTCGCTTATGAGTGCCGCAGCCGGAGTTTCCACCATGATCCCAAGTTCGATGTTGTCACTGTAACTTTGTCCTCCTGCGGTAAGTTCCTGCTTGACTTCATCTAGTATGGCCCTGCTTTTTTTTACCTCATCAACAGATGAGATCATAGGAAGCATGATGCCGAGATTACCGTGAACCGAGGCTCTTAACAAAGCCCTTAATTGGGTTTTGAAAAGTTTCGGATTGTTAAGGCACAGTCTGATGGCTCTCATTCCCATGGCCGGATTGTTTTCTGGCTTTAACATGAAGTAATCGGCGGTTTTGTCGGCACCTATGTCCAAAGTACGGATGATTACTTTGCGCTCACCCATTTCTTTTAATACTTTTGAGTAGATGTCGTATTGTTCTTCTTCTGTTGGAAAGTCCTGACTTTGCAGATAAATGTATTCGCTGCGGAACAGCCCTATGCCCTCTGAATCGGCAGCTTTTACCAACTCTATATCGGCAAGAGAACCTGCGTTGGCATAAAGTTTTATGGGATGTCCGCCGCGGGTGAAGGTATGTTTGCCGCGGAAGAGTTCCAAATGTGCCCGCTGCGCGTCGTCAGTGTGTTTGCGCTCGGAATATTCGTGAACGGTAGCCTGATCCGGATCTATAAATACGAAACCGGTACGGCCGTCGATGACGGCGTAGTGTCCTTCGTATTTTTTAAGCAGTTTGTCTTCGCCGAGGCAAATAACCGCGGGCATGGCCAGCGTGCGCGCGAAGATCACGGTGTGCGAACGGTTTGAGCCTCCCGAGGTGAGTATGCCCGAGACTTTGTGCGGATCGAGTTGTACGGTTTCCGACGGAGCCAGATCGTCGGTTGCGACGATCACGGGATCATCTCCGTAATCAAGCGCAATGGTACGGTGTTTGATCTGTCCTGAGTGCATCATCAGGATCTCATTGATACGCCTTGAAATGTCGACTACGTCGGCCGCACGCCCCTGCATGTAGTCGTTTCCCACCATGGATTTGAACTGCTGTTCAAATCTGTGTCCTACGGTATCTACAGCGTATTCGGCATTAACCTTCTCTTCTTTGATGAGTTTGCGTATGGAATTTACGTAATCAGGATCCTCGAGCATCATCTGGTGGATCTGAAAAACCACCGCATTTTGTTCGCCCAGCTTTTCAAGCGATACCTCATAAAGAGTACCCAATTGGGAAATGGCGTGGATGCGTGCTTTTTCAAAGCGCTCAAGTTCGGCTTCAGGATTGTCTACCAGTTTTTTAACAGGACAGGACGGAGCTCTCTTTAAAAAACTGATGCGACCAAATGCAATGCCTTGACTGGCCGGAGTTCCCCTCAATACGGTGTTTTCTTTGAGCAAGATGTAATTTCCTTTGTAGAAAACGGGTGAGATTGAATACTCATTTGATGCTGATATTAGCACGTAGCGGCCAAACCAACTTAGTTCGGGCGGGTAAAAGCTGGGTTCATAAGTGTTAAAATACGGCAACTTTGAGAATAATCAGACTGCGGGACATGCAAATAACGATGTGTCGCGGTGAACTTCTACGGAAAGATCATGCAAGTTAAAACCAGATTTGCGCCGTCACCCACCGGCTTTTTACATGTGGGAGGAGCCAGAACCGCATTATTTTCATGGCTGTATGCCCGTCACTGCGGCGGCCGCTTCGTATTGCGCATCGAAGATACCGATCGCGAGCGTTCCACTCAGCCTGCCATAGATGCCATCATCGAATCGATGAAGTGGCTCAATTTGAATTGGGACGAAGGTCCTTTTTATCAGACCAAACGTTTTGACAGATACAAAGAAGTCATCGACCAGCTTTTAAAAGAAGGTAAAGCTTATAAATGCTACTGCTCAAAAGAGCGCCTTGAGAAACTGCGTGCCGATCAAATGGCTCACGGATTAAAGCCTCGTTATGACGGTCACTGCCGTTGTGATCATGAGGAGCATGCTCCTGATGAACCCTACGTCATCCGCTTTAGAAATCCTGATGACGGGATCGTGGCTTTTGACGACGTGGTAAAAGGTCATGTGGAATTTCAAAACAGCGAATTGGACGATTTCATCATTCAGCGTTCCGACGGAACTCCTACCTATAATTTCTGCGTGGTGGTTGATGATTGGGACATGGGGATCACTCACGTGATCCGCGGTGATGATCATGTCAACAATACCCCGCGTCAAATCAATCTTTACAAAGCTTTGGGCGCCCCGGTTCCGGTATTCGTGCATTTGTCAATGATCTTAGGAGAGGACGGCAAGAAGCTCTCCAAGCGTGAAGGTGCCGTTAATGTCATGAAATATCGCGAAGCAGGTTATCTGCCCGACGCCTTGGTCAACTATCTGGTACGTCTTGGTTGGAGTCACGGCGATCAGGAGATCTTCAGCCGCGAGGAAATGATCTCTTTGTTCTCTCTTGATGCAATTACCAAGAGTGCTTCCGGGTTTAATAACAAGAAGCTTGACTGGCTTAATGCTCACTATATGAAGACTCTGCCTGGGGACGAGGTCGGAGCCGAACTTGAGTGGCATTTGAAACGTCTGGGACTTGAGGATTTGAGCAACGGCCCCAAACCTTGCGACGTGGTCAAAGCTTATGCCGAGCGTACTCATACCTTAAAGGAAATGGCAGAGAAAACTCTTTGTTATTACCGTGATTTTGAAAGCTATGATCCTGCCGGTGTAAAAAAATGGATAAAAGAAGGCTCGGTGGAGGTCCTGAAAGATGCTCACGAGACTTTGAGCAAACTTGACTCCTGGGATGCCAAGAGCATAGACGAGGCCTTAGAAGAGCTTGCCAAGAGACGCGAGATTGGTATGGGTAAGGTCGGTCAGCCTTTGCGCATAGCCATTACCGGCACAGCCATGTCCCCGGGCATCGGAGATACTTTGGTGTTGTGCGGTCGTGAGCGCAGTCTTGAGCGTATTGCTAAAGCAGCGGCTTTCTTCGGCGCTTAAAAGTCAGTTTTGAATTATTTTAAGGAGCAGGCAGGGATAACCTGCCTGTTTTGATTATGCATAAATCTTTGTTAGTGCTTGCAGCACTGGTGTTGTCAGGATGCAGCGGTTACGCTTTTCATACCAATCTGGATCCGTCAAATTTCAAGGAGTACTACAAACCTTCCGGGGTAACCGAGGTTACTGATGAGGATCTTGAAGGAAAACCCTATAAAAGCAAAGGCATGGTGACCGGGCTTTCCTGTCAGGTAAAAGAGGGGGAGCACGTGGCCACGGCTTCCGAAGCCCGCACTCAGGCTAAGATCAAGGCCGTCGATTTAAATGCCAACGCCATACGCTTTAAGCAGTGCGTGAGACTTGAAAATACACCTGCATGTATCGTGTCCTACTCTTGCTATGCCGATGCATTGATAATCGAAGATAAATAAGACTATGCCGGCATCGGAAAAAACAGATGAAGGCAGCTTTACCGCTGGCATAGAAATCATAGGGTATATAAATACGCCCTATGACGAGAAATTTGCCGTTCCGCGCCAGCCTGGTTTGGCTCCTCATGCTTTGTCGACGATAGTATTTAATCCGCCCTATGATGATCCTCTGGCCTTTGAAGGGTTGGAAGGTTTCAGCCATATCCATGTGATCTTTTTATTTGACAGGATCAAAAAAGCAACGTTTTCTGCAAGGGTCAGGCCGCCGAGGCTCGGTGGAAACCGCAGGATCGGGGTATTTGCCAGCCGCTCTCCTTTTCGTCCTACAAGAATAGGGCTGTCGGTGATGAAACTTGAAAAAATCGGAAGAAACTCTCGGGGGGGCGTATTTTTAGTAGTTTCCGGAGCAGATCTTACCAATCGTACCCCCATAATCGATATTAAGCCCTATGTGCCGTTTGTAGATGCCGTTACGGATGCCAAGGGAGGTTTTGCCGAACAGCCTCCGAAATTGCATGAAGTATGTTTTTCAAAAAAAGCGCTTGATGATTTAAATGATCTTCAGGATTTTGAAATTGCGGCTGTAAAAGAGACCTTGGCTCAGGATCCGCGTCCTGCATACAAAAATCGCGGTGAGGACGACAAAGTTTACGGTTTTGGCATGTATCGTCACGAGATACGCTTTAGGGTTTGTGTTGGGACTGTATTGGTTGAAAGCGGTGAACGCGTAACGGATCCGGAGAATTAAACATGAATGCCCGCTATACTCACGTAATTTTTGATTTGGACGGTACGGTATATGACAGCAACAAGCTGAACATGAGCGCGCTTTCAGAAGTTTTGCGTAACGATTTTAAACAACAGGTAACTACGGAAGATTTATTGGCTTTCTGCGGTGTCAGCACGGCCGAAACTTTTGAAAAACTGGGCATTGATCTGAGTCTTCAGGAGCAGATACGCAAGGCTTGGTATCGGTGTCTGGCAGGTAAATTAAACGGCGCTGTAAGCAAATTTGACGGCATGATCAGCGTGTTGTCGAATTTAAAAAAATCCGGAATAAAGATGGGGATAGTAACGTCCCGCGAGCATGTTGCCGTGAAATTTTTAGGGGATGACGGCGATCCATTTCCGCAGGAATTAAAAGAGTTTTTTGAAGTTGCCGTGTGCGCCGATGATGTTGAACACGGCAAACCTGCTCCTGACATGGCAGAGCGTTGCATGTGCCTCATGCATGCCGATCCTAAGCGCACTTTGTATATAGGAGATACCGTGCAGGATTTGGAGTGTGCGCATGCGGCAGGAGCGGATTTTGCTCTTGCTATGTGGGGCTATTGCGGATGCGAACATTTAAATCCTGAATATTTTCTCACCACGCCTTATGAGATCTTAAACGCAGTCTTTTCTGAAAAGAATGAGCAGGAGCAATGGTTGCGTTGGGCCCGGGAAATTCAGGCCATAGGCCAGATAGGCCTTGCCTACACCCAAAACGTCTTCGATAAGGAACGTTTTACCAGATTGCGCGAGATCGCCTGTGAGATGGTGGCGCTTAAGACCGAAGTATCAAAAGAGACGGTGCGCAATGCTTTGGCTTTGGATAAGGGGTATGCCTGTCCCAAAGTCGATACCCGTGCGGCAATTTTCAATGCCGAAGGCGAGATCCTGATGGTAAAAGAAAAAATGTCGGGGCTTTGGAATGTGCCGGGCGGTTGGTGTGATGAAGGTGAGAGTGCCGTATCCAACGTTTTAAAAGAATTGCGCGAAGAAGCATGTATGAATGCTGCTCCGGTAAAACTTGTAGCGGTATTGGACAGAAACCGTCACAATACTCCGCGTTTTGCTTTCGGAGTGATAAAAATATTCATAGAATGCAAGGCCTTGTCTCAAAATTTCAAAGAAACTGACGAGACTTCGGAGTATCGTTATTTTGCCCGCGACGCTTTGCCCGTTGATGAATTGAGACTTGATACCAATACCAAAGAACAGCTTGATTTGTGTTTTGAAGCGCATAAAAGCGCAATATGGCAGACGGTCATAGAGTAGGAAGAAGATTTTGATGGAAGAATATAAATGCTGCGTTGATCTGCATACGCATACTTTAGTCACCCAGCATGCTTACAGCACCTTATGCGAATATATTGCCTATGCCAAAACTCACGGCATAGTGATGTTCGCAACTACCGATCATGGTCCCGGGATCTTTGATAAGGTGGTTCCTCAGCATTTTGGCAATCTTAAAGTGGTGCCTCGTCTTCCCGAAGGGGTAGCCGTATTGCGCGGTATCGAGGCAAATTTATTTGAAGACGGTTCTTTGGGAATAGAATCCCGTTATTTAAAAAAATTAGACATAGTTCTGGCAGGCTTTCATCCGAATCTTAAGCCTACAAATGCCGACGAGCATACGAGAATAGTTTTGCAAGCCATAAAGTCTGGCTTAGTTGACGTGATCACCCATCCCGGCAATCCTCAATATCCTGTGGATTATGAGGCGGTGCTTGAATGTGCCAAAGCATATAACGTGGCAATTGAGATCAATTCCTCTTCTTCAATCAATACCCGCTACGGCAGTTTTGACAATTGTGTAAAAATTGCAAAACTTGTTAAAAAGATAGGAAATACTATTTCCTTGGGGACTGATGCTCATATAGTGTATTACATGGGAAATTTTGAAGGCGCGTTTAAGGTAATGCGTGAGGCTGAATTGGATTTTTCACACGTGATCAACCAAAGCCCGCTTAAAGTTCTCGATTTTTTGGAAAGCCGCGGCCATCCCTGCATCGAATCAATGCGGGAATTTTTTGAACACGGGGCCTGAACCTTAAAAAAGCTCGGTGCTTTGGTTGTATAAGTGTCAATAAAGCAGAGACGGAGCTTTTATCAAAAAAGCGCCGTAAAACCCCGGGCTTCAGCCCGGGGATATAAGGCGCCTAATCGGGGGTATTCTGGTTTTCAATGTATTGTCTGATGATAGAGATGGGAGCTCCGCCACAGGACGCCGCGAAATAGGAGGGA
>JALEXT010000085.1 GCA_022779845.1 Succinatimonas sp. | reverse complement strand
CGCGCGTAACATACTAAGGGCAGGACTTGCCCGGCTCGCCTCCCAAGTGAATCACATTGGTGGTCAGCAAGAGGAACCCGCCGAAGATCTCCCAAGAGATCGGTAGGAATCCCCTCTCTTTAGAGAGGGGAGGATGTCAACGAGCAAGTGATCGCAGGCGGTGAAAATTACGACGGCGCGCGGGTATTAAGATACGCATGGGTAAAGTCACTCTTTGATGAATGCCGCCTCTACAACGTACAATTCTGTTTTATGGAAACCGGCACCAAGTTTGAAAAAGACGGCAGGATCTACACCTTAAAAAGCAAAGAGTTGCAAAGCGTCATGGCCTTTAAATCAGGCTTGCAGTTTGAAGGAAAAGGCATTGACTGGAAACTTCACAAACTCCAAACCGATCTTTTTGACGACGGCTGGTACGAAAAACGCTTTGGCAAAAAGTGTTTAAATTGCGGTTTAAAGCTTATTTGCAACGGTTGCAGCAACTGCAATACCTGTAAAAAAGGTTGAAAAACAAAATATTGCAATCAAAAGTTCTAAATTACTTGATTTAAATAAAGTTAGCCCTTAGAATATGCCGCGTCGGTGATTAGCGCAGCCTGGTAGCGCATCTGTTTTGGGTACAGAGGGTCACAAGTTCGAATCTTGTATCACCGACCACTGTTCTCTTTTTTCCCCTTATAAGCTTGAATAAGCGGCACGCACCCCGAGATTCATTCCTGTACATACGCAAAGCAAAAGCTCCGTGACTGTCACGTACTCTGCTACGGGTACAGCCTTCTGTACAGCCATGATTGCCAGTGACAAAAGCAACAGTCTTAAGCTTTGCACGGCAAAAAATTTTAATCTCACCAGATCATGAAACTGCCAGATCCTGACGGCACGAAAATAACGCCAGGAAACAAAGCTCAATAAAAATAACAACGACATCTGCCACTTAAGAGCCAAAAGCGGCGTTACAATTCTCAATACCGCCAGCTTGAACGCAAAACTCATTCCCAAAAAATCCAACGTAAGCTTCAATTCATTAGGACAAAGCTCAAGAGCCTTTGTCGCATGAGGATAAAAATCAGTTCCCAAACATGCCTGCAATGCCTGAATTTCCAATCTTGACAAACGCTCAGACGGCAAAGCTTCGGGAAGTTGTGATGACAGAATGATAAGCAGCGCCAATAACAGCACTTTAAAAAAGCATGATGCAAGACTTTTCATCATTTTCCGTCCTTAAGCAGCGGCAAACGACCTTTGACGCATCGACCGTCGGCAAAACGCGCCACATACTCAAAATCAGGCAAAAGCGGCAACAGTTCGGGAGGAAAGAGCGGTACTTCACGGGAGCGAAACCCGCGCGAAATTTGCCCTGCGCCTGCCGTTCCGTCATGCTCTGCATATCCTGCTGAAGAAGTACGATCGGCTATCCTGGTCACGGGCATGGAGGAGACCAATTTTTTAGCCGTGGCATTATCGATAACTCTCAGGCTTATAAGGGTATTGGCATTGCCCAAAACCTGCTCGGAAGCCGCAGAGCTGCCTGATCTCACCGTAAGATCAGCGATAGTCTGCGTTGCCAAGGTCACGGAAAACCCGGCTCCCCTTGATTTATTAAGCAGTTGTACCAGGCTCTCGCACATAAGCTCGGAGGCTTCGTCGATGTAAACGCTGACGCCTTTTTTTGAGTCTTGATCGTAGGCATAACCTGCAGATGCACAAAGATCAGCCAGCATCAGTCTGCCTAAGGCACTGCCGGTTGACGCATCCACCAAAGTACGCAAACTTACATAGAGCACCAATGACTGTCTCATCACCGTGCCGAGTGATATGCCCTCTCCTGATGACAGCAATGAATAAAGAGATCCCGAGCATAAGGAATTTAATACCGGCTGCACTCCGGCGGTAACTTTTTCAAAATACGCTCTGTCCATGGCGGCAACCGAAAACAGCAGTTCAAGTTCAGGATCCGGTTTTATATAGTCGCTTGAGCACAGCCAAAAATAAAAAGATCTCAGAGTCTGCAGCTTGGGATCGCCGTTTTGAAAGATCCTGTCGGCATAGACGTTTACCTCGTGAGCATTGAGTTCAAGTCTTAAAGCGCGGCATTGCGTACTGATACAGGTATAAAAAGCCTGGAAGTTTCCCAAAACCGCCCGTATGGCCGCAAGCGTTACCGTTTTGCGCCCTTTTTTTAAAACGATGACCGCGGCTGTCACCGCCGTGTTGGCATAAGCTTTAAAGGATGCGGCAGATCCCGAAGCACTCATAAGCGAGGTGATGCGATCGGCAACTTCGGAGGCACTGCGCCATGATCCCAAAGGATCGAATAACACGCTTTTGACAGGATTTAAAAGATCGAGTTCCATGAAATCAAACTCACGCTGACACTCATTACACGATGCTTTTAAAGCATCCCTAAGCGCGCGATCACCTTTGGGATCAAAAACGATCACCGCTTCATGCCGCATCACGGCCTGCGCGGTCATTAGCTCAAGCAATCTGGTTTTACCAGCTCCTGTAGTTCCGAATACGGCCGTATGGGCTCTTGCATCATCAAGACTTTGAAAAACCGCGTTTGAACGAAACTCCACACCGTGGATCTCATAACTGCCGTGACCTCTGCCCTTTGTTTTGGCCAGTCCCGCATCCATGATCTCGTGAAAATATCTCGTATGCCCGGGTTTAAGTTCAAATCCCTGGCCCAAATACACGAGATCTGGATGATCACGCACCATTTTCTTTAAATCCAGACGATTTACGGTTTTGAGCTTTGACGCACTTCTTGCCAACAGAAAACGTCTTGCACATTCAAGATACGGTACCGGTTGCAAAAGCGTAAGCGCAGCCAGGTACCATGAGGCCCTGCCTGATCCTGAAAAAATCAAAAGCGCAAGTTGCAAAGGCAGAATAAAAAAAAGAGCCGTCCTAGCAGAGGGACGACGGTAATAAAAGGAAACTGACATACAAACTCCTCCCTGCCTTTATGATGCACTTAAAAAAAACTCTTTAAAGTCCCCTTTGGCGGATCCCGCCAAAGGGGACTTTCAGAAGGACTTTAAAAGCGCATACTGAGTAAAAACAAAATCATCAGGAGTCAATTTGGATCCCTTAAGTCTTGAAAACATCCTGCAACGGCACGGACTGCTTAATCTGGTTTTTGACCATGCAGCCTCACTGTCACTTGACGCCAAAAGAGCGTTAAGAGAGTTTAAAAACGGCTTTTTTCTAAAAAAGATGAGCAAGGAAGAACGCGAGGTGATCATAAAAGCCTTGCCGAATGAAAATGCTCTTAAAGCACCGTTCGAACTTGATCCTTTAGGCAGTGACTTCGTATCCGACGAGATGCTGATGAGGGCTTTTCTTAAAACGCTTGATAAAAGATATGATCGCAACGCAGGACCAGGCGGTGAAGAGCTGATCTTAAGTGCCGAATTACGTTCTTTGGCCTTAGATTGCGAACAAAAACTGCAAGTATTGATAAAAGACAAAACCGCTTTTCCTGCAAGGCCTGTCAGCACGGTTTCAGCATTAATCCTGGGATCTCATAACCTGTTGCCAGCTGAGCTTGCATTAACAGGAACAAATGAAAAGGATTATTTATCGGCGGTAAAAGCAGCCTCGTTAGTCGATCCCGTACAACAAAACGATGCCGTAGCAAAACTTCATGAGATCCCGCTTGCCTACTATATGATCCTTTTGCGTCTTCTGCAGTACTGGGCGGACATTTCAGGAGATCCGCTGAGCTTTCTGCGCTATCGCATGAAGGAACAAAAGGAAAATCAAAGACGTAATTTGTTCAGGATCAAAAAGGTTTTAAAGGAATGCCTGGAGTTTTTGCAACTTGAATTTAATGCTCAGTGCTTTGGAGATCCTGAGATCATTCTTAATCAAATAGCCAAGAAACAGGATCTTTTGCCAAAGAAAATGCGAAAACACCTGCCGTTAATTACTGAAGCGGCAAAGACAGCCTGCATACTTTATGACAAATCAGGCCCTGAACGTCAGAAAATTATGTTGCAACTGCCTGATCCCG
>JALEXT010000080.1 GCA_022779845.1 Succinatimonas sp. | reverse complement strand
CATCATCTATGGTCTCCCTCCTATTTCGCGGCGTCCTGTGGCGGAGCTCCCATCTCTATCATCAGACAATACATTGAAAACCAGAATACCCCCGATTAGGCGCCTTATATCCCCGGGCTGAAGCCCGGGGTTTTACGGCGTTTTTTTGATAAAGCTTTAGCATGCCTTTCTGTCATTGGGTACTATCATCTAACCCCATATTGGCTAAATTTATTTTTAGACAAAACAAAAAATAAATATAAAAATGGAACAAATTTTAATCAAGTTCTGAATCTGTATTGTTTTGATAAAGAGCTACGAAAGCTCTTGTTTGATGCGGTTTCAACCATTGAAATAGCATTCAGAACGATGTTTGTAAATTTTTTAACCTGCAAATATGCAGATCCTTTTATTTTTTCCAATAACAAATATTTTTCAAATCTAAATTACTATCAAATTTCTAGCGACAAACTCTTAAAAGAGTTTTATGCTTCTGGTGAAGCTTTTAGTAGGCATTGTAGTTTTTCATTATTAAATAACAGTCAGACATCAAAAATAATGAACACTTTTCCGGAGAAGAGAAGGAGCGAAAAATGTCTGACTTGACTAGTGAGAACAAGAGGAATTTGAATAGTCTCGGTTCAACTAAGAACCTTAAACAAAGGACTATTTACATGCTTCACGAAAAAGAAGTTGAAACGGTGTTGTCATATCTGTATAACACCAAACACATGCCGAGATCGTATTAGGTTAGTGGTTCTGAATAGTTACTTCAAAATAAAAAAAGAACAATAAACAAAAAGCCACCGTTTCTATGGATACCGTGATGTATTATTGGATGGTTCACAGTTTTACGGATAGTACTTAATATTTTCGTTCAACCCAAGAAACAAAAATTTTTTAAGCTAACTTTACGAAAGCGAGGACCATGGTCTTTTACTACAAGGGCAGCGGCACCACGTTTAAAGGCACTACCACTGACTCGCGCCTACCCCGCTTTTTCTTTTAACTGTAAACTTCATGAACTTTTATGTCAAGAATTTCAACAAGATACAGAGATAAAACAAGAATATAGATGCTATAGTAAACGACAAAATAAATTGTGCTTAAAGTTACTATGGTATAGTTATACAAAAGGAGTATGCCTATGCCTAGTAGAAAATACGTTACCCCAATTGAGCAACTTCAAGCCAAGGCCCGTGAGATCATTAAAGCCAATAACGACTCAAGATTTCTTCACCGCGTAGAGTGTGTAAATTTCGTACTTAATGGAATGACACCATCTGCCCTAAGTGAGATGGTTCATGAAAGTAAGAATACGATCACTTCGTGGGTTAAAACCGCTGACGAAAAAGGTTTTGATGCTTTGAGGATCAAGGAATATCCCGGTAGACCAAAGAAGTTACAAGACGATGCTTTGGCTGAAATTAAGGCTGCAATTAACGATGAGCCTGAACAATATGGTTTCAGGGTATGGGATGGTCCTTCTTTAGCCGAATTTATAAATTCAAAATATAATGTCGGAATGAGCGTAAGGCAGTGCCAACGTTTATTTCATGAACTTGGATTTGCCCTGATCCGCCCTAGGACAATGCCCACCAAAGGCGAGGATAACCAAGAGAAAAGAGCAGAATTTAAAAAAAAATTATAGAGCTCACTGATGATCCTAATGCCATTCTTGCCTATCAGGATGAAGTTCATTTTCAGCAGGCAACAACCGTAACTCGTAAGTGGGCATTAAAGGGTTCTGCTCCGGAAGTAAAATCCCCATCAGGAAAGCGTTCTCTTGCCTACAGCGGCTTTGTTTTCCCAAAGAATGGACAGTTGATCATGACTAAGCCTGACTGGTTCAAGTATGACACTGTGATCGCTTCTATCAGAGAGTTCTTGTCGCTGATTGAATTAGAGGCCAATCAGATGCTGCATCTGGTGCTCGATAATGCGCCGTGGCACAAAAAAGCAATTCGTCTCATAGAAGATCTCAACAATACAGAATACGCAGATATACGAGCAAAAGTACGCTTTATAAGAATGCCTCCATACTCTCCAGATCTCAATCCCATTGAGCAGGTATGGCGTATCACTCGCCGAGAGGTTACACACAATCGATATTTCAAAACATTAGATCTTCTGGCTAAAAAGCTGGATTCATATTTTGAGAAATTATCAGTTCCTAATCCTAAACTTATGGATCTGTGCCTGTTTAAGTACAAATCTTAATGTCGTTTACTATACTTTAGGTATCGGCGGTGAAGTCGAAACCATGTACTGGTCAAATCATGCCAGCGGAATGGATTCTGAAGATCAGACCGTTTCCGACCGTGTACGTTTCAGCCTTGACGGTCGTACCCAGCTTACCAACAACATCGCTGGTTACGGTTTCTACGAGTGGGAAATTGAGCACAATGGTGATAGCACCGAAAATCAGGAAGTTAACGGTCGTTATGCTTATTTGGGTGTTGATTTTGGTAAATTCGGTCAGGTTCAGGTCGGCCGTTACGAGGATCCTTTTGAGTATGCCGGCAATGTAGTCGATAACCTCGAAGAAGCAGGTCTCCTCTGCGGTTTGGATGAGCGTAACTCCGGTCACCTCTCCTACATGTGGTCAGGCTACGGCTTTGATGCCGGTGTGAGCTATCAGTTTGCTGAAGATAGCTACGATGCCGATCAGTTCGATACCATTGATGTGAACGGCGGCTTCTCTGTTTATGCCGGTTACACCACTCCTACCGTAGGCTTCGGCCCCATCAGCATCCGTGCTGCTTATCTCTATTTGGACGGTCAGCATGAAGGCGAAGGTACTAAATTAACTAAAATAGCTCCTGATGGTCAGGAACAAGAAGTAGGTAATGTCTTTACCAAGAATATTAAGTCTTCTGACTTCGGTTTGTCATGGGGTAACATGGGTGACGGTTGGTATGTTGCTACCCATTATAATTATGCCAAGGCTACCGGTTACGGCACTGAAAATAATAATGATTTTGAAGCCATTGCTAAGACCAAGACTTGGGAGTCCATGGTTAGCTACGGCTTTGACAACGGTGTAGTCTTGTCTGCAGCCTACTCTCAGGTTAAGTTAAAAGTTGAGGCAAATGCAGATGTTGACAGCCTCGATTTAGCAGAAGGTGAGGCAACTGTGACCAGCAAATATGCTCAGGTTGTGGCTTCTTACGATGTTAACGAGAACTTCCGCGTTTGGGGTGAGGCCATCTTTGACTGTGGCTCCGATGACGGCTACAACATTTATGATCTCTATAAGGGAGATGAAGGAAAAGCTGCCAACGCTTTCTTAGTCGGTGCCCGTTACACCTTCTAATCAAAACTTAAAAATTTAGTTTTTGATAGCAAGGCCGATTGGGAGTTCACTCCTGATCGGCCTTGTCATATCTTTAAAAACCTCAGTTCCAAAGCCGTTTTAAAGACTTAATCTCAACTTGCAAAATCTCCTGCGTTAATCTAAATTTTCCTAAAAGAACACGTTGATCCGCGCGTGAATTTCTTAGTTTTTTGAGGTAAAAATGCAATTTCCCAAAACACAACCAGCTGATTATTTGCCTAAAGTAAAAAGAAAAGCCTTGCCTTTGGGAAAATCTGATTTTGCTGAGATCATCGAAAGCAATTGCTATTACGTCGACAAGACGGCGGTGATCAGTGATGTTTTTAAAGATGATCAAAGCGCGGTATTGCTAATTACGCGCCCCAGACGTTTTGGCAAATCCCTGCTCATGAGCATGTTCAGATACTTCTTTGCATTGGATCCTGATTTGCCAAATGACAATGCACATGCCAAGAAATTGTTCGGTGCTTTGGAGATCACAAAAGACAGTTCATTTTGTGATTCATTTCTCGGGCAGTTACCGGTCATCTATCTGTCGTTTAAATCTATAGAAAGCAGCAATTTTTCCTATTGCGTGAATATGCTTGCAGGACAGATTGCCAAAATAGCCGCCCAATATCGATGCATCGAACAAAGCGACAAACTGTCCGTTGAGCAAAGAGCTGAATTTAGTCATCTTTTGAGCAAACCGTGGTTACAGTCTCATGAACATGGTGATGATCTTTTGCTGTCCTTGCAAAATCTTACCGAATTCATATTTCGCCATTACGGTAAAAAAGTCATTCTGCTCATAGACGAATATGATGTACCGCTTGCAAAAGCTTCCCGCAACGGCAATTATGAGCAGACAGCCGAGCTGATGCGAGCCTTTTTGTCCAATGCATTAAAGGACAATCCTTATATTTACAAAGCAGTTCTCACCGGATGTCTCAGGGTGGCCAAGGAAAGTATTTTTACAGGTCTGAATAATCTTAGTGTTTGCAGCGTGAGCTCGGATCTTGATTTTTGTTCAGAGGCCGTCGGATTTACCCATAAAGAAGTGCATGCCATGCTTTCTTATTACGGGCTTGAGCAACGCAGCGACGATGTGCGCAGGTGGTATGACGGCTACCGTATAGGAGGACACGAAATTTACTGTCCTTGGGATCTCATATGTTTTTGTCACGGATCTTTAAATTTCAACGGCAACATGCTTGATTACCGTCCGCGCAGTTTTTGGCTCGGTACCAGCGGCAACGATGTAATTGAAGAGTTTTTGCAATATCTTACACAAAATGATGCTGAAAAAATGCAAAGTTTGATTGACGGCAACAGTACGATGATCAATGTCAACGAGCAGCTGAATTACCGTGAGATCTTAAGTCAACATGCCGGCACGGATTTTTGGACTTTGCTTTTGTCAACAGGTTATCTTACTGTGGTTAAAGTTTTGGACGGAGACGAACAGCAATCGATATGTGAGGTAAAGATCCCTAATTTGGGTATAGCGGAGTGTTTTAAACGTAATATCAAAGAATTTTACGAAAAAAATCAAAAGGCTTCCCGTTCATCCTCAGAGATAGTTTCAATGTTGTTAACAGGAGCCGAAGGCTTTGAACTTGAAAAAGTTTTGAGGAAACTTTTAAAGACCTTCGTGTCGGTTCGTGATTTTGCAGTTAAAGCACCTCCTGAGTTTTTTTACCACGGTTTTTTGAACGGAATAATTTCATCGGGAAAAGCCCTTATAGATGATTATTCGTCAAATACCGCAGCAGGTGACGGATACGCAGAC
Source organism: Succinatimonas sp. (assembly GCA_022779845.1). Lineage (GTDB taxonomy): Bacteria > Pseudomonadota > Gammaproteobacteria > Enterobacterales > Succinivibrionaceae > Succinivibrio. The sequence continues at coordinate 6,205 of JALEXT010000080.1, read as the reverse complement.
ATAACTTTCATGTCATCTGATCATGATATAGGCGTGATCATTGAGATTAAGCAGACCAAAGATGACAGAAAGAAAATCGAGCTTGCAGCCAAAGCTTTGTCGCAGACTGAGGAAAGGCATTACTCTGAAGCTTTTGCAGGAAGCAGAGTGTGCCAAATTTTTTGCTACGGTATAGCTTTTTGCAAAAGAGACTGTGCAGTGGCGGTAAAAAAGCTTGATCTGAAGACAAGCTGTGTTTGAGTTAAAAACGCAACACATTTGCGTAAAGTTTTGAAAAAATGCAAACTGCGGCACAATTTGTGAAAAATTTCTTTGTTTTTCATACGATGCGTTCAAAATTGTGATCATCGATCAAGGTATAAAAAATACGCTTGCATGATAATGAGTCCAGAGAATTGGATCCGAAAGGAAATTTAAAAAAAGGACGCTTTCTGTTCTTCTTTCGATAAAAGTTTAAAAAAAGCTGATTTTTATCGGGAGATCAGAAGAAAATCCGTATCAATTTGAAAGTGTTTATAGAGGTGAACTGTGGAAAACGCTCGTGATGTTGCCAAACAAACCATGGCTCTGGTACTGGCCGGAGGACGCGGCAGCAGACTTAAGATGCTGACGGACAACCGAGCCAAACCCGGTGTATATTTCGGCGGTAAATACCGCATTATCGATTTTGCGCTCTCAAATTGCGTAAACTCAGGGATCAATCGCATAGGCGTGGTGACCCAGTATAAGTCTCACTCGCTGTTGCGCCACCTGCAATCAGGATGGTCTTTCCTGCGCAATCAATTCAATGAGTTTATAGATTTATTACCTGCTCAGCAGCGTGTTGATGAAGAACATTGGTATCAGGGTACTGCCGATGCCGTCTATCAAAATATCGACATCATCAGGGATCACAATCCTAAATATGTGCTGATTTTGGCAGGCGATCACATCTATAAGATGGATTATGCCGCTTTAGTTATGGATCACATCCGTATGGGAACTCCCGTGACCGTAGCCTGCATCCCGGTTCCCAAATCTCAGGCTTCTGCTTTGGGGGTCATGAAGGTTAATGATGACAATCTTATTACCGAGTTTGTGGAAAAACCCGAAAATCCCGCTACCATGCCCGGTAATCCCGACATGTCCTTAGCCTCCATGGGAATTTATGTCTTTGACGCAGACTTCCTCTATCAGACTTTGGATAAGGATGCAGCCAATCCTGATTCACATCGTGATTTCGGTAAAGACATCATTCCTGCCTTGGTTAACGAGCATCTTGTGCATGCTCACGATTTCTCCAAGAGCTGCATCAGAAACCGCGGTAACAAGAGCATAGTTTACTGGCGTGATGTGGGAACCATTGATGCCTACTGGGCAGCCAATATGGATATCGCTTCGGTTCAACCTCAGCTTGATCTCTATGATATCAACTGGCCTATCTGGACCAATCAGGTTCAGCAGCCACCTGCAAAATACGTTCAGGATATCAACGGTACTTCGTCGATAGTCAGAAATTCTGAGTGCTCGGCAGGATGCATCATCTCAGGATCATCCATCAATCAGTCGGTGCTGTTTACTCAGGTACGTGTGCACTCTAACTGCTATCTTTCAGAGAGTGTGATCCTGCCTTTTTGCATCATCCACCGCGGATGCCGTCTTACCAAGGTGATTTTGGACAGAGGCGTTGAATTGCCGCGCAATCTCATCATAGGTGAAGATCCGGTAGCCGATGCCAGACGTTTTTACCGCTCAGAAGGCGGTGTGACTTTGGTAACCCGCAAGATGTTGCAGGATCTGCGTCAGAAGGAGCCGCAGCTTTTTGTCGATTTTGACAACTACAGAGCTGACTTTATTCAGTCGTTCTGATTAAGTTGAATTTGAAGGCGCACTCTGATCGCAAGACGGAGCGCGCCTTGGTGTGTTTAAGCCTATCCGAATTTTGTTGCGGATAGGCTTAAACATGCCTGAAACAGCCGCTTTTTTTGTCTAAAAACCCCGTACTCTGTTAAAATTGCCCTGATTTTTTGCAGGAGAACAGTATTTATGATTAAAGCGCAGGATGTCGCCGCGGTAAGCACTAACGATGCGGAATTTGATGACATCAGACCGTGTAAGGACGAAGAAGTACAAGCTGAGCTCGAAAAGATTTGCAATGACGAAACCGTGATCAATTCCATTCTGAAATTTCGTCACCCCATGTTTTCAGGAGCCCTTTCCTTCCTGCTCAAACCTTTTGTCAAACGCTATTTGAAAAAGACTGTAGCTTCGGTGCATACCATTGCAGATTTTCAGCAGATGGTGGCAGCTTATATGCGTCACGTGATTGCAACTACTACAGACGGAGTGCGTTACGAAGGCTTTGACAAGCTTTCAAAAGATCAAGGTTATCTTTTCATATCAAATCACCGTGATATTTCCTTGGATCCGGCTTTTATCGATATGGCTTTGTTTTCCTGCAATATGGATACGGTACGCATAGCCATAGGTGATAATCTTTTACGCATACCGGCAGCTACATCTTTGATGAAACTTAACAAGAGTTTCATCGTAAGACGTTCCGTAACCTCTCCTCGCGAAAAACTTAAAGCTTTAAACCATCTTTCTGAGTATATAGGCCTTTCGGTAAAGGAAGGTCATTCGGTGTGGATAGCTCAGCGTGAAGGTCGAGCCAAGGACGGTGATGATCGCACTGAAGACGCCGTTTTAAAGATGATTTCTTTGTACGGAAGACGTTTAAAACAGGATTTCGGAATTTATATGTCAAGCCTGAACATAGTACCGGTTTCCATTTCCTATGAGTATGATCCCAATGATTTGGCCAAAGCCAGGGAACTCTTAGAGCGTGAACGCAACCACGGTGAATATCACAAGGATAAACTTGAGGATATAGAAACAATTACCCGCGGCATACGTTCATACAAGGGACGGGTTGTGGTAAGAGCGGGTGCCCCTGTTTTGGGCGGATTTGAAACTCCCGAACAACTTGCAGCCATAATCGATAATTTCGTGTGGAAAAATTATGAACTCTTCCCGCCGGTGATGATCAGTGCAGGGCAAAAATGCGATGATCAGGTTGCTTGCGAAAAATTCAAAACCCGTCTTGAGTCTTACCCTGAAGAGCTGCGTGATCGGATCAAAGCCATGTACGCCAAACCTTATGAAAACTTCATGGCCTGTAAGGAGTCATGATCATGCGTTCTTTTGATCCTATGCGCAATTCTGACGGATCTTTATGTATATTCCGCGTGATATGTTTAGGGGTGATCGCATTGTGCATGCTTGCTTATGCGTCGCTGTCAATGTTAGGTTGCAGCGGCAGCAAAACTTCCGATGTGATAAATGAGAAGACTCAGGACAGCTCGCCTTTACAGGAAGAAAACACAGTTTCAGGCAGTGAAAGAATGCTTGCTTTGAAAACCTTGAACGAGGCTTCTGCATATTATCGTGAGTGTGGCGGATTTAACAAAGGTTTTGAGGGATGTGTGTTTGAATTTCCTGCATCCGTGTTTAAATATTATGATGCGGCATCCCAAGCAGCCGATGACGGCTTTTTGGTAAGTCTCAAAGCAAAGTCAGATAATGACGATCGTGAATGCGCGTTGTTTGAGACGGACGTAACCGGTGCAGTAAGAGCATATGATGCACAGGGAAAAATTTCTGAGAATTGTCTGAAATAAATATTTCTGACAACGGTTTTAAATAAGATTAAGAGAGTTTTTTATGAAGATTTCACGTAATACCGTGGCTACCGTAAGTTTTGTCGTAACCGATCAGGACGGTAAAGTAGTGGGTCGTACTCAGCCTGATGAGCCGGTTACCGCTCTTATAGGTCATCGTTTTTTAGTTCCCGGACTTGAAAAAGCTTTGGACGGACATGAAAAGGGTGATGAATTTACCGTAACTTTGAATCCTGCCGATTCATACGGAGAGTTTGTCAAGAGCAGGGTCCAGGAAATTGATCGTCGCATGTTCGGTGATTTCCCCATTGCCGTCGGCAATGTGTTCGAAGCTGATTCCAATAACGGACCTGTTGCCGTGGTGATCAAAGAGATCAAGGATAATACCGTAGTGGTTGACGGTAATCACCCTTTGGCCGGTAAAACTCTGACTTTCATGGTAGTGGTTGAGGATGTGCGCGAAGCTACCGAAGAAGAGAAAGAGCACGGTCATGCCCATCCTGACGGACATTGTCCTTCTCACGATCACGAGCATCACTGCTGCCATCACCACGACGGTGAAGAAGGACATCATTGTTGCCACCATCATGATGACGGAGAAGAGCATCATTGTCACTGCCATGATCACGATGATGACGAGCACGAATGTCATTGTCATGATGAAGACGAGCATGAGCACAAATGCTGCTGCCATCATCACGATGAGCACTGATCAAGCGGTATAATTTTTCCCCAATCAAAACCGCGGCCCTTTTTCTTCGGGCCGCTTTTTTAGGTACTGGTCCCCATGAAATTCATCCTGCGTCTTTTCCCTGAGATCTCCATTAAAAGCCGTCCGGTACGCAATCGTCTTACCAGACTGGTGCGTCAGAATCTTGTGAATACCTGTAATCATCACGGTATAAAAGTTAATGCCTTTGCTCAGTGGGATAAGGTGATCGCCGATTTCGGGGAAGAAACTCCTGAAAAGAGGCAAGCTGCCGAAAGGGAACTTTCCCGTCTTCCCGGAGTACATTCTTTTCTTGAGGTAAAAGAATACGCTTTTACTGATTTGGATTCATTATTTGAAGTCATCAAGGATGACAATTTGCCCAGGATCCAGGGAAAAACTTTTGCTGTAAGAGTACGCCGCCGTGGCAGTCATGAATTTAATTCCCAGCAGGCAGAGCGCATCATAGGCGGAAAATTCAAGGCCGCATCCGGCAGTACCGTAAATCTTGATGATCCTGATATTACCATCCATATCGAGATAGAAAATCAACTTGCTTATGTTACTGGTGAGCGCATGATGGGAATGGGCGGTTTCCCCGTAGGATCGCAAGGTGAAGTATTTTCGCTGATTTCAGGAGGATTTGATTCCGGAGTTTCTTCACACCGAGTTATACGCCGCGGTTGCCGAGTAAATTATCTGTTCTTCAATATGGGCGGTACCGCTCATGAACTTGGGGTTAAGCAGGAAGCCTACTTTATTTGGGATCGTTACGCTTCATCCCATAAGGTACGCTTTGTCACCATACCTTTTGAAGAAACCGTGGGGCAGATCTTAGAGCGTACTCATCACGGAGTGCGCGGAGTGATTTTAAAACGTATGATGATGCGTGTCGGAGAACAAATCTGCCGTCGTTATCATTCAGAGGCTTTGGTTACCGGTGAATCTTTAGCTCAGGTATCAAGCCAAACTCTTACCAATCTTTCTCATATAGATTCTGTTACTGATACTCTGATCATTCGTCCCTGTGTGACCATGGATAAACAGGAGATCATCGACGAATCACGTCGTATCGGTACTTTGGGATTTGCCGAAAGCATGCCTGAATATTGCGGTGTGATTTCAGATCATCCCAATGTCTGTCCTAAAAGATCCTTCGTTATGGAAGAAGAAGCCAAGATGGATGTCGACGGTCTGGTAGAACGTGCGGTGGCTTCTGCGCGCAGTATCGATATTCATGAGATCCCAGCAGATGCCGATCGTTTAAAAACAGAGGTTGAAACGGTAAGTGAGTTGTCCGTTTCAGATGTAGTTTTGGATGTGAGAGCACCAGATGATGCTGAAAAATCGCCGGTAAAGGTTGCAGATCATCAGGTGATCCTGATGCCTTTTTACCGTATTGCCAAGGATTTTGAAACTTTGGATCCTGCAAAAAATTATGCGCTGTTTTGTGATCAGGGCGTTATGAGTACCATGCAGGCCAGGCAGTTAAAGGAAATGGGGCATCATAATGTCAAGATTTGGAGACCGGTAAAGAACTGATTTTGTTTGATGGAAAAGAGCATGAAATGACAAAGTTTCATGCTTTTTTTTGATCAAGAAAGGTAAAAATTTTCTTTTCGGCCCGATTTAAAAACATGAGGTTTTTTGTTATTGTGAAGTTGAGCCGATAGTACGGTGATCAGAATAATTTTACTATTGTTTTCAAACTGTTATCAATACCAATCAACAGACGATGCGAGTGTCGTTTCAAAGGCGTTTTAGTCTTAATTTTGTTTTTGACAAACGCTTCCATTCATTTACTTTAGGAGCGCTTTTATGTCAAAAATAAAGAGCA
>JALEXT010000079.1 GCA_022779845.1 Succinatimonas sp. | reverse complement strand
GTAGAACACCAGTTCGTCAGCGCCTTCTTGGGCATAGCGACGGGCCAGATCTGCAATCGATCCCATTACTTCGTGATTGCGAAATTGCACGCCTTTGACCACTACGCCGTCGCGTACGTCAAGGCAGGGAATTATGCGTTTGGCCAGCATGCTACGGCCTCCTCGACGCTGAAACGTCCTTCAAGCAAGGCTCTGCCGGCAACGGCGGAAGTCGCACCTGCTTTTGCCACTGCGCGTATGTCATCCAAAGAAGAGATCCCGCCTGAAGCGATGATGTCAAGTGAAGGGTAACGTTTGGACAGATGCCCGTAGAGCTCGCAGTTGGCTCCCTGCATCATCCCGTCACGGCTGATGTCGGTAACGAGTATATGTTTTATCCCGTAGGGCAAAAATCCCTTGAGTACTGAATCCAAGGTTATGCCTGAGTCTTTCATCCAACCGTGAGTGGCCACAAAAGGCAAACCGTCTTTTAAGTTTACGTCCAAAGCCAGAACGAAATGCTCGGCACCGAAACGTCTTAGCCAGCCGCGTACCAGTTCAGGGGAGGAAACGGCAGCCGAGCCCACCACCACACGCGCAACTCCCAATGACAAAAGATTTTCTATGTCGAAGTCTGAGCGTATGCCGCCGCCGGTTTCTATGGGCAGGGGGGAGGAGCGTACCAGCTGGGCTATCAGCGCACGCTGACGTTTCATGGGATCACGGGCTCCTTCCAAATCCACGATGTGAATAAGCTGTGCTCCCTGGTTGGCAGCATCCAGGATCTTTTTTACAGGATCGGCATCAAAATAAGTGGTACGCGAGTAGTCACCCTGTTTTAGGCGTACGATTTTGCCTCCTAAAAGATCCAGTGCGGGAATGATCATGATCTGTCCTCAGAAGTTCTTTAAAAAGTTTTGTAAAAGGAGTGAGCCTGCATCACCGGATTTTTCCGGATGGAACTGTACTCCCATGAAATGATCACGACAAAGAGCCGAGGTAAAGGTAGTACCGTAAGTGGTTTTACCTATGGTGCAATCGCCAAGCTCCATGGCATAACTGTGATCAAAATAGAAATAAGCTTCGTCGCGTATGCCTTCAAAAAGCGGATGATCACCGTGATGTACCGTGTTCCAGCCCATATGCGGCAGACGCTGGCCGCAGGAATTTAACTTTAATACGCGCTCTTTGACCAAACCTAAGGTTTTAACCAGAGGCTCTTTTGAACCGTATTCGGTTTCCTCAGAGGAGGATCCCAAAACCTGCATGCCAAGACAGATCCCCAAAAGCGGAACTGAGGCAGAGGTGATGAAATCTGCAAGTCTGCGTTCTGCAATTCCTTGCATTACGGAAGCGGCGGCACCGACTCCCGGAAAGATCAGGCGATCGCAGGTGGCAAGCTCCGAGGCATCGCAACTTACCTTAGGATCACAGCCTAATCTTTTTAAAGCCTGAATCACTGAGTTTAAGTTGGCAGAGCCGGTATCGATGATGGCGGTTTTCGGCATGATCATGGTCATAAAACCTCCTAAAGCTTGCCTTTTGACGAAGGCAGTTCATGACCGTTGCGGGCAAGAGCCTGTCTTAAGGCGCGTCCGAAGGCTTTGAACAAAGCTTCTATCTGGTGATGACAATTTCCGGAGCTTACCTTAAGGTGCAGCGTAAGTCCCATGGCTACTGCCAAAGATTCGAAAAAGTGTGGCACCATCTGTGCAGGCATCTGACCTGCATGATCACGGGTGAACTCACCGTCAAAGCTAAATTCACAGTGAGGGCGGCCCGAGATGTCCAAAGCTGCGGTTACGCCGTCTTCGTTTAAGCGGTTTTGAAACACTTCGGCGTAGACTTCGTCCATGGGCAGAACAAAACCGAAACGGCCGATGCCGCGTTTGTCGCCCAAAGCTTTGAGAATGGCTTCTCCTAAGGCAATGCCGGTATCTTCGATGGAATGATGCTCGTCTACCTCAAGATCGCCTTCTACCTTTGCTTCAATCGAGATCCCGCCGTGAGTGGCTATCTGATCTAACATGTGATCAAAAAAGCCCATGCCGGTATCAAAACTGCTGTGGGAGGGATCGTCAAGATCAACTGCGATGCGGATCTTGGTTTCGCGCGTTACGCGTTCTACGACGGCGGTACGGTGAGCTCCGCAGATTTTCTCGGCGATCGCGTTCCAGTTTAATTCATTGCGGTTATAACGCAGTGAACCTATACCCATGTTGGCGCCCATTTGCACGTCGCTGTCGCGATCACCTATGAAATATGAGTGCTCGCGATCCCAACTGAGATCTTTAAGATAGGACATCACGAGCCCGAGCTCAGGCTTGCGGCATTGGCAGTGATCTTCTTTGGTGTGAGGACAGATCAGGATCTGTTCAAAATCCACGCCCTGACTTTCCAAAGTGTCTACTATGAGTCTGTGAGCAGGGTTGAAGGTTTCAAGCGGGAAAGACGGAGTACCCAGTCCGTCCTGATTTGAAACCATCACTAAGGTATAACCGCAGTCTTTTAATTTTAGAAGCGCGGGGATCACGTAAGGCTCGAAGACCACCTTGTCACAGGAATCGACCTGCTCGTCAGCAGGCTCTGCCACCAAGGTGCCGTCTCGGTCGATAAAGAGGTATTTTTTCACGCGGACCTCTTAATTTTTAGCAAAAGAGTCGATAACGCGCAGTGCCTCGTCAAGCTCTTCATCGGAGCCTATGGAGATGCGTATGCAGTTTTTAAGCCCCGGCTTGTCTTCAAAAGAGCGCAGGATCACGCCGCGCTGAGCTTCGGCCTTAAAAATTGCCGGACCGTCCTTAAAGCGCACCAAAAGAAAGTTTCCGTGAGAGGGGAATACCTTTTCAACCTCTTTCATATTCAAAAGCGCAGCTTCGACTACCGAACGGCGGTTTTGGCATTCTGCAACTCTGGCCTTCATCATATTGATGCCCATGGGGGTTAATGCCTGAGCGGCAATCTGCGCAACCGGATCGGCAATAGGATAAGGATCGATGACCTTGAGCATGCATTTTATGGTTTCAGTATTTGCCAGGGTGAAGCCGCAGCGAATGCCTGCCAAAGCAAAAGCCTTTGATAAGGTGCGAGTGATGATGAGGTTGTCGTATTCGTTGATAAGCGCGGTGTAATCGCTGCTTGCAGGGGCAAACTCTATATATGCCTCGTCCACCACGATGAAAGTTTCTGGCATGGCCTCAAGCAGTTTAATAAGTTCTTCTTTGGAAAAGAGTATACCCAAAGGATTGGCAGGGCTGTCGATGAACACGGCCTTTACAAGATACGGCGATTCTGCAGCGGCATCGATAATGCCATCGGCGCTTAAAGTAAAGTCGTCATGGCGTTTGGCCTCTACTACATGTACGCCGTTGGTTTCGGCAGCAACTTTATACATGCCGTAGGTAGGAGGAGCGATCAAAATTGCCTGATCGCGCTCGACGAAGGTCCTGATGATGAGTCCTATGGCCTCATCAGAACCCCTTGAGACCAAAACCTGATCTTTTTTAACTCCGACAAAATCTGCATAGGGTTCAACCACGTTATCGGGCTGACACTCAGGATAACGATTTAAGTTGAGGGAATTTAAAAGATATGATTCGCTCTTTGGGGATTCGTTGGCGTTTAAAAAAGTGTGACCGTGACCGCCGATGCGACGGGCTGATTGATAAGGGGTAAGGGTTTGTACGTGAACGCAGGCTTTGCTTTTAATATCCATGGGAACACCGTAAAAAATAAAGTGCCCCGGTTTTACCCGGAGCAGTGTGATCAGTCTTTAACGCGAATTGCAACCGCATTCTTGTGGGCATCAAGGCCTTCGGCAGCGGCGATGGTTTCGACCGTTCTGGCAATGGAATTTAATCCCTGAGCGCTAGCCCGTTGTACCGTGTAGCGGCGGCGGTAATCGGCAGTGCCCAAAGCCGACTGGGTACGGGCGTAGCCGTAGGTAGGCAGGGTATGGTTGGTTCCCGAGGCATAATCTCCCAAAGATTCGGGAGTATAGGCACCTACGAACACCGAGCCTACGTTGCGGATCAAGGGGATATAGTCCTCAGGATCGTCAACTTGCAAAATAAGGTGCTCGGGAGCGTAACGGCAGGCTATTTCACAGGCCTGCTTCACATCGTCGGCAACGATTTCGCAGGAGTGCGACAGGGCTT
>JALEXT010000029.1 GCA_022779845.1 Succinatimonas sp. | reverse complement strand
TTTGGTGCTTAAGCTTAAATCTTGAATAAAGCTTCCTGATGAAAAAATATCTATGGTTCCGTATTTGCAAATACCGGTTACGAACATGAAGCGAAAACGGGAACTTTGTCTTTTAAGCATGGCATAAAAAGACGAAAGTTCATTGCTGATTTGCTTACACAATGCCTGGTTGTCAAGACAGTAATTTACCGGTGCGTCGTATTCATCGATGAGTAGAACCGGAGAAATTGCGGAATTTTGTTCCAGCAGTCTGCTGAAACGGAAACTTAGCTTGTCACCTTCCATTTTCTTAGGAGGTAACTCTAAGTTGTTCGCTGACAAAGCATCACTAAGCAGGATCTCAAAGCCTGTTTGAAAGGATTTAAGATCGCTTAAGTCAGAGCATAATTGTGAAAAATCAAGCCTGATGACAGGATAGGTTTTATCGTCAGTCCAGAGTTTTTCTATGGCGAGGTCATTGAAATCTTTTAAGCCGTATTTAAACAACGATTCAAAGGTACTTAAAAGCAAGGTTTTGCCGAAGCGGCGAGGGCGGGAGAGAAAATAAAAACCTTTTTTAGGCTTTACCAGCTCGTAAATGAAGGACGTTTTATCTACATAAAAAAAATCATCCTCTCTTAATTCGTGAAAGTTTTGTATTCCCAAAGGCAGTTGTTTAATAAGATCAGGCATATTCTCTCCGATGCAACACCTGCACTATATCAGTTTTGCCTGAGTTAAAAAAAATCAGCCCGGCTTTTTAAGCCGAGCCTTTTTAATAAAACTAATTTCTGATCAAAGTCAGATCTCCGTCTTTTACCCATCCTGCTTTACGCACAAAGGCGTGAATGAGCGGGGTGATCACTGCCGGCAAAACAAATGAGATCATGATCAACGCAGTCCAGTCAAAAGCGGTAATTGCTTCCTTATTACCTGCAGAAACATCGGAAATCCAACCTGCGTATACCCCGAGTTGTCCTACCAAACCGCAAGTACCCATACCTGAAGATACGGCAGGTCCGTTCATCTGCAAACCGAATACACAAGTTGCCAAAGGTCCGGTAATTGCGGAAGTTACGATGGGAGCAATCCATACACGAGGATTTCTGACAATATTGCCCATTTGTAACATTGAAGTACCGATCCCCTGCGATACCAAACCGCCTACTCCGTTTTCTTTATAAGAGATCACGGCAAAACCTACCATTTGAGCGCAGCAACCTGCTACGGCAGCGCCTCCTGCAAGTCCGGTCAATCCCAAAGCTGCACATATGGCAGCAGATGAAATAGGCAGAGTAAGGCAAATGCCTACGATCACGGAAACTAAAATCCCCATGGCAAAAGGTTGCAACTCGGTTGCAAACATAATGAGCTGCCCAGCAGATGCCGCGGCTTTGCCGATCGGAGGTGCAATAAGCAAGGATAAAGCCACGCCTGCAAATACGGTGACAAAAGGAGTTACCAATATATCGACGCGGGTTTCCTTGGAAACGGCCTTACCGCATTCTGCTGCAATAATGGCAATGATCAGTACGGCCAAAGGACCGCCGGCTCCGCCCAAACCGTTGGCAGCAGCACCGACTACGGTCATGGAAAAAAGTACCAAAGGAGGGCACTTTAATGCATATCCTATGGCTACGGCCATGGCAGGTCCTGACATCTTAGCAGCGTAACCGCCTACATCAACTAAGATCTCAATCCCCAGCTGTTTGCCCAAAGTACTCATAATGGTACCTATAAGCAATGAACAGAAAAGGCCTGAAGCCATCGCTCCCAACGCTTCTATGCCATAACGATGCAGCGAAATTTCAATATTTTTTCGCTTCAGAAAATCATTTAAATTACTCATAAAAAAACTCAATTTAAAACACAGCCGCTGCCAGACAGCGACAGGTTCAAAGTATACATGAGCATACGTCTTTTAAAAAATATTTATGGCTTGGCGTTAACATCGCAATATCATTACCTGCACACTGAAAAAACTTTGAATCATCGTCAGGAGCGCTATTTGATAAACTGCAGTAAGACACACATAACACGAGGTATTTTTTGAAACTGCCGGCACACTTCATTTACAAAGCGCGTGTAAAAAAAATCTTTTACTTTCTGCTTATGATTGCGGCAGGAGGTGTTTTAGCTTTTTGGTGGGCCCGCCCTGAGCTTAACGAGGATTGTTCAGGTAGTGTGAGTTTAAAAAACGGAGACATTTTTTTCGTATCTAAAAATCGTGATGGCAGGATCCGTCTGCCGACAAAAATTGAAGATGTGGATCCGCTGTTGTTAAATATGTTAATTGCCTCGGAAGACAAACGGTTTTATTCACATTTCGGCGTCGACCCCATAGCTCTTGTACGCGCCTTAATCTCTGATCTAAAAGCAGGCCGGATAGTATCAGGCGGCTCTACTTTAGCCATGCAGGCGGTGCGTTCTCTTGACAGACGCCCGCGCACGTTTTTGCAAAAAATCAAAGAAAGTCTCGGGGCTTTGTATCTTACCTGCGTTTACGGACGTAAGAAGGTCTTGGAGATCTGGCTTACCAGAGCTCCGTTCGGTGCCGATACGGAAGGAGTCAAAGCAGCTTCTTTGCGCTGGTTCGGGCATGATCCTTCTCATCTGACCCCGGAAGAAGCCGCTTTGTTAGTCGCTTTACCCAGATCTCCTGAACGAATAAGACCGGATCGCTATCCTCAAAATGCGGCAAGGCACATCAGGGATGTTTTAAGACTTGCAAAAGCTCGGGGAGTACTTTCAAATTTCACTGCTCAGGCAGTAGACAGCGGCCGTATTCCGCATAAATTGCTGACTGTCCCAAGCAATGAACGCGGATTGTCATTAAAATTGCTCGATTCAAGTCAGGAACAAATGATCACCACGCTTGACGGTCGCATTCAGAATTTATTGAAGGTTCAGGGAAAACTCTTTAAACAAAATCATCATCACAAGCTTACGGCTGCCGCCGTGGTTATCGACAGATCCAAACATGAAATTGTAGGATATCTCGGAGCAGCCGTACCTGAGGATTCCCAGTTACCGCTTGCACATGCCGTGAGATCACCTGGCTCTGCATTAAAACCCTTTGCTTATGCCATTGCCTTTGAACAGCACCTTTTACATCCCAAAACCATACTGTCAGATGAAAAAACGTTTTTCGGAAATTGGGCTCCGCGTAATTTTTCAGGAAAATTCTCAGGAAACATCACTGCAGAAACCGCTCTTGCCTACTCGTTAAATCTGCCGGCTCTTGAAGTGATGAAAAACATAGATCCTGCGTCTTTTGCTTCACGTTTTGGTGAGCTCGGTTTGGTATTACCAAAAAATGCAGATCCGTCACTCTCCTTAATTTTAGGAGGATGCGGGATCTCACTGGTCGATTTGACCGCTCTTTATGCTGCTTTGGAAAATGACGGCCTTTGGTATAAAAACAACATTAAAGCAAATGAAAAAACGCTTCATCCAAGAAGGATCTTAAGCAAGGGTGCGTCACGGGCGGTAGCTGAGATTTTAAAAAAAGTTCCTGCTCCCGCAGGATTTACCAAAGAATTGGATATAAGTTACAAAACCGGCACATCCTGGGGATCACGCGATGCTTGGGCTGTAGGCAGTTACGGGCAATACACCGCTGGAGTTTGGTGCGGACGTGCGGACGGGAAACCCGCCTACGGTATTACCGGATTTGAAGATGCCGCTCCATTGCTTTTTAGGATCTTGCAAAACCTTAATACCGTTGCGCAAAAAAAGCCTGAATTGTCTTCTCAAGAGCTTCTGCCGAAATTACCGCCCAAGGCCTTAATTTCCCTTGAAGAACATTCTCTTGTAGATCCACTTGCCCTAAAAATTGAATTTCCTCAGGACGGCAGCGTGTTGGTTCCAGGAAACTTCGGGTATATAGATGTTTTCGTAAAAGGCGGGGTACCGCCTTTTTATCTGTTCGTAAACAATAAAAGCTGTCCTGATCCTGATTCTTTTAACGTTTCTCAATTTATGGACAACAGCAAAGAATATCAGGAAATAAGCGTGATCGATTCATCAGGAA
>JALEXT010000011.1 GCA_022779845.1 Succinatimonas sp. | reverse complement strand
ATGTCTTACCGTATTTTGCTTGTTTGTCATACTACTCCTTGTGTTCGATGACCTTCACAAGAAGTATGTCAGATTAAAAAAACTTTGAAAGACAGCTTTGGCGGATCCCGCCGATTTTGTAAATTATTCAGATAAATCAATAAAATCGAAGTAATTTAAACACTGAAAATCTTAAATATACTAAGAGCTATTGAGTATATTTTAAAAAATTGTTTAAGTCTCTTGTTACCAAATTTTCGCAACAAGACGGAGCCATAAAGACTTTAAATTCGTCGTGTTTATTCAGGAAATCGTTATATGCTTCCGTACATTTCTTTTCATTTTCAAAACGTACGAAGCATGAACTTCCAGAGCCGGACATGCATGCAGTATTTCCGTAGGATGAAAGATCTTCTAAAAGTTTTTTTACCAACGGATAACGTTTTATCACACAAGGCGTGAAACTGTTTTCAAAAGGGAGCTTTAGCAGTTGTTCAAGTGTACGGATCGGACTGTCGCGTTTTAATTCAGGTGATGCAAACAGCTCTTTTGTGGGGACTTTACATCCTGGGTTTACCACCAGGTACCAACGAATTGGCAACTTCACTTCTTCCAAGATCTCTCCTGTCCCCTGACCGAAGGTTGTAGTCCCTTTAATAAATAACGGAACGTCGGCACCAAGGCCTGATCCCATGGAAATTAGCTTTTCTTCTGAAAGGTTGAGATCCCAAATTTTATTTAGGACCAGTAAAGTTGTAGCAGCATTGCCGGAGCCGCCTCCAAGACCGCCGCCTTCAGGTAATCTCTTTTTGACGTTGATTTTAATGCCTTGTTTAACCGCATATTTTGTTTTTAGTAAAACTGCGGCTTTGTAAATAAGGTTTTGTTCCTTTGGGAAATCAAAAGGTCCTTCGATCTCAATTACGTCGTTTTCAACCTGTTCAAAAGTCATGTAATCGCCGTAGTTTAGTACGGTAAACAAAGTTTGCAATTTGTGGTATCCGTTTGGTGTTCTCCCGACGATATAGAGAAAATCGTTAACTTTACACGGACTTATACATGAAAATACTTTACTGGTTTTCATGAGCGTTTCCTTTTAAAACAAAAGATGAAACGGAGGTCTTGATGGTGTAATCACCGTGATTAACCGTAACCGCTTTGGGGATCCTCAATCCGTCTGTCTGTATCATTCCGGAATAACTTATTGAATAATCGTCCCATTGAGCTTTAATTATTCTGCCTTCATGATCAAACACACGTTTTCCCTGCGGGATCCCGAGCAGTATGGGTTTTAATTTGTCCACAGGAATTGCAAATCCGAAAGCCTGTTCAAACATTAAGGCAGCGTAGTCGTCACGGTAGCTTTTATCTCCTATGTTCAGGGCAAGCGTGTTTTCTGTTACCGTAGCAGACGCCAGAGCGTTTCCAAGCGGAGACTTTATAACAAGCAGGTAACCGCCGCTTAATCCTTCAAAATCATAAGCTGCACCGTCGCGTCTCCCTTGGGTAAAGATCCCAAGACGTCCGGAGTTTTTAAAAAAGGTAAGATTATTTAATCTTGAATAATTATCTTGCCAAGATATGAATGCATGTTTTTCAATATATTGGTTGTCGGAACATCCAGATAGATTGAGAAGAGCCCAAATCACCGCTGTAAAGAAAATTTTGTATCTGCATTTTCTAAGCATTTACGGGGACCTCTTTTATTTTGGTGTAAATGCGGATCAATTCCTGATGCATGGTGAACCCCTTTAAATCAAGATCGCTGCCGCGTAAAGCAAAGAAACGTGCTTTTCCTTCAAGATGGGCTTTGATGGCGTCAAAAGTTTCATTACCGTAGAGTGAACTTAGGGCTTCCTCATAATCCTGTAATTCAAGATTTCCTTTAAGAGAGCATTCAAGAGCTTTTTCAAGACAACGGTAAAAACGAAATCTTGAAAGAGAGAGGCTGTCTTGGCAGTAACTTAAGGTCCAGCGACACCAAATCAATGCATCGTTAAATTCTTTACCGGCAAGCGCTAATAAACATTTAAGTTCCCCGAAGCGTAAAGTCGACCAAGGACTGTCGGGATCTGCCAATACGCCAAGTTGCTGACAGACCAAAGCTTCGTCTTCAGCTCCTGAGTCATCCAATTCGTGGAAATAGCTTTGATAGGTTTCGGTACTTTCGTTTGAGTCTGGAAGTGCCAGCAATGCCTGTTGAAAATCTATAAAGGCATTGGTGTTGTTATAAACGAGATCATCAGTAGGGTAAACTTCGCTCATACCCGGTACGATGATGCGGTATACCGGAACGCCGAGTTCTTTGTACGGACGCAGATATATGTCGAAGCCGAGTTTTGCAATGATGTAGCGCATGGCTTTGTACTGATCGTGGGTATTGCCGTTAAAATCCCACGCGGCAAAGCGAAAGTCAGGTCCGCGTCGGAACATCTGCATGGGTAAAAGACCTGTGGAATCTACAAAATGGCTGACGAGATTGACAGGATCGGCAGTTTGCTCAAGTTCGAATACAGGTGCTTCGAAATTGTCAAGATCAGAGAAGGTTCGTCCCTGCAGCAGTTCCGTTAAGGTTCGGTCAAGAGCCACTTCAAAAATCGGATGGGCTCCGAACGAGGCACAGCAACTTCCGTTTCCCTGATTGAACAGTACCACACATACTACTGGGAATCTTCCGCCTAAAGATGCATCGTAGACGGTCGCTTTGAACCCGTGTCCCTGCAATTTTGAGAGTGTATCCTCGCTTTTGGGGTAGCGTTTTATGATTTCAAGCGGAATTTTGGGTAAAGATAAGCCTTTCTTGATGATTTCTTTTTTAACGTAGCGTTCTATGATCTCTGAAAGTCCTTGCACTAAAGCTTCATAGTCTGAATTACCGGCACTCATGCCGTTGGAAGCGTAAAGATTGTCAAGAAGATTCACTGGAAAATAGACTACTTCTCCGTTTCTTGCATTGGTAAAGGGAATTGAGCAGACTCCGCGGCTTGAGGAGGATGACTGAATGTCGACAAGTGAGCCTAAATCAATTTCGAGATCTTTGGTATAAAAACGTCGTAATGAGGCGTTTAAGATGTCTGACGGCAAACCCTGACTTTCATCATTGTCTTCGTCGATTTCGGTCCATTTTTCATCTTTAAAATGGACGAAAGATGATTCTGCATTACGTTGACCTAAGAAATAGTCTGAAAATGACATATGAGTCGAAAGTCGTTCATAGAGCTCCCCGTAAGCAGATGCCAGTGCAGCAAGCTTGCTTGAGCCCTTTCCGTTTGAATAAATCACTGGGCAATCGGGAAATTCAAGATGTACGGAAAAAACGTTTGGCAGAGGGTTTAGCCAACCGCTTTCGCTTACTTTAAGATTTAAACGCTCAAGTCCTTGGCGGAAACGTTGAATACTCTGTTCAAGCGGGGCATCTTTGCCTATGAGGTTGGTCATGCTGAAACCTTTGATTTAAAAAATTGCGGATTTTGTAGAAGAAACATGTTCCCTAATCACGCTTTATGAAAATTTATCCAAAAAGGAGTTGTAGAAACAGTGTGTTGAGTTTGTAAATAAGTTCTCTTTCACTTGGGTATATTTTAATGTTCAATATTATTGCCTGATAATGGACAGTTGAGCATTACCGTGAAAAAAGCAAAATATGATTTCGCCAGGCGAGGATAGCTTATAGTTTGCCAATGATTGTAAGGTAATTTCCTTGTTTTAGCATCGTTAACTAAAAAATGTTTGTTCTCAAAAGCATCTTGTTTGCAGTTTAACAGGTGAAATGTTTTTAGATGCGGTCTTAAATAGGCGTGATCCTGCGATTTGACAAAAGTAGGGCATCAAAAAAAGCAACTCAACCATACCTACTCCGGAGTTTTAATGTCTGAAGAAAACGACAATATTCCTAACGATCAGAGCTTAGAAAACAATATAAAAGACAACCGAGGATGTGTTTTGGGATGCCGTCTGCATGTTGAAAAAAACAGCGCCTATGACAGGTTGCCTGAAGCCGTTCAGGAAAAAAGACGCAGGCTTGAAATGGAATTGTCAGGAAAACAGCCTGAGGATGAAAACGTGAGCAGATTTGCATCGAGAATACGAAAAATCAGGGAAAAAAATAACATGAAAAAAAATACTTTTCTCAATAAGGCCAATATCCGGGCCTGCGTGATCTGTGTTTTGTTATTTGCTTGTTACGTAGCTTATAACGAGTTTTTCGGTCCTGATGACACGACAGTTGCTTTTGAAGATCTAAAGGCACGCCTTCCCATGAATATAGACTCGCATACCGTGCTTGAGAAAGCATATGAAAATGATGACGGAATGTTTATTGAGATCAGCAAGAGCGGAAACGAGTTCGTCAAAGGCAGTGACGAGGAGATAGGCCGACGTTTGGATGAGTATTTAAAACGTGCGCCTGCTTTGTGCAAAAATGAATTATTTGGGAAGTACGTAAGATCAGGGAAAGTGCTTCATGTATTATTGAGCGCAGACGAAGGGCGTCTTAAGCGTAACACAGCTGTGGACTCTTGCCCGGCCACGTCATCAGCTAGGTAACCGCCTGCAATAAACGACGTCGGCAACATCGTCTTATCCTTTCAGATGATGTTTTCCAAGAATAACAAAACTTAAGATTAACCGAGGATGAAAATGCAGAAATTAGGTTTAGTCGGTTGGCGCGGTATGGTCGGTTCCGTATTGATGGAACGCATGCGCTCTGAGAAAGATTTTGATTTGGTGGAGCCGGTATTCTTCTCCACCTCTCAAGCAGGGATGAAAGCTCCCGCCATCGACGGCAAAGACACCGGATCATTACAGGATGGGTACGATCTTGAAGCATTGAAAGCCATGGATATTATAATCTCCACCCAAGGCGGAGATTATACTTCCAAGATTTACAAGGCCTTGCGTCAGACGGGATGGAATGGCTATTGGATTGATGCTGCATCTACTTTGCGAATGGAAGATGAAGCAAAAATCATCCTTGATCCCGTCAATCACGATGTGCTTGACAGAGCTTTAAATGACGGATGCCGTACTTTCGTAGGAGGCAACTGCACCGTTTCATTGCTTTTAATTGCGCTGGCAGGTCTTATCAAAACCGGCAATGTTAAATGGATCTCTACCCAGACTTATCAGGCAGCATCGGGAGCAGGTGCCAAAAACATGCGCGAATTGCTCTTGCAGATGGGGGCTCTCTACAATGAAACTGCAGCAGAGCTTGCCGATCCTGCTTCTTCTATTTTGGATATTGAACGTAAGGTTCGTGCCAAGATGAATGCAGCCGATTTCCCTACGGCTAATTTCGGTGCGGCACTGGCCGGATCAGTCTTACCGTGGATTGATAAGGAACTTCCCAACGGTCAAAGCAGAGAAGAGTGGAAGAGTCAGGCTGAGGCCAATAAGATTTTAGGATATGAACCCGGTACTTTACCTATTGACGGAAACTGCGTGCGTATCAGCTCCATGCGTTGTCACAGTCAGGCAGTGACGATTAAATTGCACAAGGAAATGTCGCTTGATGCAATCGAGGATGCCATTAAGAGTGACAACAGTTGGGTGCGTGTGATCCCCAATCATAAGGAAGTTACCTTAAAAGAACTGACCCCTGCGGTAGTTTCAGGAAGTCTTAACGTTCCCGTAGGCCGTATCCGCAATATGACCTTGGGGAAGAAGTTTATATCAGCTTTCACCGTAGGTGATCAGTTGCTTTGGGGTGCGGCAGAGCCTCTGCGCTGCATGTTGCGTCAGATCTTAGGTTAAGCTGAAACTTAAGCTTTACTTTTTAAAACAAGCTCTGAAGGCAGATCCTTCAGGGCTTTTTTTACGGCTGAACCGATTTCACGTATGTGATAGCAATGTTCAAATAATTGAGAGGAAACCGGATCTGCAAGCCATGAAGGTATTTTAAAAAAAGGCGAATCGCGTTTGAATTTCCACGGAGCAATCGCATAAGCCCTTAATGAAACCGTACGTAACGCATTTGCCGTGTCGTTATTCATCTTTACGGTATAGAGAAATTCGCAGTCATCATGTATCCCGTCTGCAAGACGGCATGATCCAGAAGACAGCAGTAAAAATTCATTGGCAATTTGTTCTGCTGAAGGCGCAGTGTGAGTTTTCTGGTAGCGTTCAATCATTGAATAAAGCGTCATGCCCACACCGGTTATCCGATCATATTGCGGAGAATAAGTGGCTATGGCACCGTCATAGGTGCTGTACAGCATCAAAGGTATATGCCCATCTTCGTGAAAAATGACGGTGGCACTGATACTCATACCAAAAATTCTCCGATCTTAAGGTTCACCGTTTAAAAGCAGCTAAAGGCTAAAAACGGTTTTGCGCATTGAAATTTTAATTCACACCGCAGGTAATTTTCTAAGAAAGACTGTTTTTCACTGAAATTAAAGATCTCCTAATTTGATCCGTTGATCCTAATGCGGAGGATAAGTTAATGTTGAGTGAAAAATTGCGCGAAAGCGTACTCGTTGACGAGTTGCAGTTGGGAAACAGACTTAATGAGTCGGTTTCAAGCGGCGATCGCGCTGATTTTCAACTCCTGCTTTCCATGCTGTCTTCCGATGTATGCGATGCTCCGCAATTTAATCGCAGGATCCTGAAAAACGATCCTGAAAATCTTAGAGAAAAGTTTGCATTAGGAGACGTTCAGCGTTTTTATGCTGATAAACAGGATTTCTCAAAAGGCGTGGCTCAGTCCAGACTTTTGCACGACGAAGGCATGTGTGCGGTGTTTTTAAACGATTGTTTAAACCGCGGCAGTCTTTGTGAGTATGAAAGAAAACTGTCTCCTGAGGTTTATGCTGATTTATCTGTGCTGGAGCGTCAAAAGTTTTCTTGTCTCAATAATGACGAAGAAGACGGATCTTCGCAGTCTTCTCATCAAGATGAACAGCAGGACGGATTTGAAATCCTAAAAGAGGCTGAACTTTTGCATCCGTCCTCTGTTCGCGCCGATTAAAGCAAAGCCTGCTTTATACGCAGCAGTCCTTGTTTTAACAATGCTCTCGGGCAGGCAACGTTAAGACGCATGAAGCCTTCGCCCTCACTGCCGTATTCCGTTCCGAGACTTAACATGACTTTTGCCCTTAAGAAATCTTTATATAACTCTTTGCTGCTCTTACCGTAGGCACTGAAGTCAATCCACATAAGATAAGTAGCTTCAGGCTTAAGACATACGGCCTTTGGTAACTCTTTTTTCAGAAAATCACATACCAGATCTATATTTTCTCTTAAGTAGCCGTTTAAGTTTAAAAGCCAGGAGGAGCCGCTTTCATAGGCACTTTGCATTGCCGTAGCTCCCATGATGTTGAGATCACA
>JALEXT010000204.1 GCA_022779845.1 Succinatimonas sp. | reverse complement strand
CCTCAATTGCGCTTTCTCGGGATCACTGGAGTCACAAGACTTAAGGATGTCACTATCTTTTCGCTGGGATCAGATATATTAGACGTTACCTACCATCATGATCTCGCCACGATTGCAGGGTACACCCGCGATGAGATCCGCTCGTATTTCGGCTCTTATCTTGAACCAATTGCTCAAAAACTTTACCGAGCAGACTTTGCTTCACTGACGCGTGAACAAAAGGCCGGATATCTGGAAATGTTGCTTGATCGCATGGCAGACGAATACGACGGATATTGTTTTGATGAGGATTATGAAAAAAAAGTATTCTCCACTTGGTCGGTAATGTCTTTTCTTCAGGATGCTTTAACCAGAAACGAAGTAATTTTCGACGAGTATTGGTATGAAAACGGCGGCGTTCCGTCAGTGCTTGCAAACTATCTGAAAAAGCACGATCTGCTCGTCGAACCATACACCGGAAAAGAACTTACCTGTACATATGACGACTTTATAAATCCGACGTCCTTGCTTTCAATAGATCAAAACGTGCTCATGTGTCAGACAGGATATCTTACCCTGCGCTCTCAATTACGTTCTGAAATAAAACTGATTTTAGCAATTCCCAACAATGAAGTAAGAAAAGCTCTTTACCGACTGCTTTTCATCAACATCACGGGCAAGCAGGCAATGATCTCAAGTGAAGAAAGCAGGATACTCAAGCAGGGCTCGGCACAAGAGATCCTCAAATATTTCAACACGATCATGAATACATTGCTTTATGATCGTTTTATAGCAAAAGACGAAGCTACGGTGCGCGAAATATTGCGTTTCTTCCTATTGGCCATAAAACAGCCTGTATGTACGGAAAAACACAGTGCCAAAGGACGCTCTGATCTTGAATTGGATTATCCTGAACGCCGCCTTGTCATAGAATTAAAATATGCACAAGGAAATGACGCATGCCAAAAAGCTGCGGATGATGCTGTTGCCCAAATCAGGGATCGCGACTACGGCAATACTCTGCCGTTTAAAAAACACCTGTATCGTATGGCTTTAGTGTTTGACGGCTCTTCTGACAAAAAATGTTTCGTAAAAGCCTGTGAAGCCTGATGGAAAAAGGGAGGCAAAGCCTCCCTTCTACAAAACACTTTAAAACAGATTAAAGAGATGCATTCAGGATCTCAAGAATACCGGCCTTGTCCAAAGGACGCAAAGCAGTCTTGAAATCACCAAACCAGATCTTAAGTACGTGATCTGCCATATCCTCAAAATGCTCGGCACTCACTCCCATTTCGGACAGGGTCGAAGGCAAGCCCAAAGATTTGAAGAACTCCGAAGTCTTGTCTATAGCCTTGGATGCTATTTCAATGTCGCTTCCTTCATGAATTCCCCACACATTGCGGCCGTACTGAGCAAAGCGCGGTGCCGTTTCCGCATTTAAGCTGTAACGCATCCAATGAGGAGTGATCACCGCAAGTCCTGCTCCGTGAGTTATATCGGTATAGGCTGATATCTCATGCTCGATACCGTGGCAAACCCAAGCTGACGGGGCCATACCGTCGGCTAAAATTCCGCAGCAGCCAAAAGAGGCGGCCTGCATAAGTTCTGCACGGGCTTCGTAATTGTCAGGCTCTTTTATCGCGATCGGCGCATTCTTGATGACGGTGCGCAACATGGCCTCGCATAGACCGTCGGTTAAGGTACAGCCTTCTTTTACAAGGTAGGACTCGAAGGTATGTGACATGATGTCGGCAGAGCCGGCCGCGGTTTGGAATGCCGAGACACTGAAGGTATAGGTAGGATCCAAAATGGAGGCAAAAGGATTGAGCTCTCCGAAAATAGGCATCTTCTCGTCAGTGGCAGGATTTGAGATCACACCTGAATTGTCATACTCAGATCCGGTAGCAGCCAAAGTCAGAATATCGGCAAGCGGCATTACTTTTTCGTTATCCACACGCGAAGGATCCTGAACCAACTCCCAAGGATCTCCGTCATAAGCAACTGCTGCGGAAATAAGCTTGGAAAGATCGATCACCGAACCACCGCCTACTGCCAAAATCACTTCGCATTTATGCTCACGGGCAAGTTTCACGCCTTCTCTTGCTGAATCCACTTTAGGATTCGGGGCAATGCCTGAGAGTTCGGTGATTTCTTTATCTGCAAGCAGCTCTTTGACCTTGTCGTAGATGCCTATCTTCTTGATACTGCCGCCGCCGTAGGTTAACAGAATGCGTTTATACGGCTTCATGATCTCAGGCAATTTCTCGATGGAATCTTTGCCAAAGATAAGTTTGGTTGGTAAATAAAGTTCAAAAGGATACATGTATCTATCTCCTTTATTAATTTTAAAAATCAAAAAGATGCCTTTAAAATATTAACGATGTCGTCTTTACCCAAAGGCCGCAATGCTTTTTTAAAATCTCCGACCCGATGTTTTAATAGGTGGACTGCCATATCCTCAAAATGCTCGGCACTCACTCCCATTTCGGACAGGGTCGAAGGCAAACCCAGGGATTTAAAGAATTCGGAAGTCTTGTCTATAGCCTTGGATGCTATTTCAATGTCACTTCCTTCTTGAATTCCCCACACATTGCGTCCGTACTGAGCAAAGCGCGGTGCCGTTTCCGCATTTAAGCTGTAACGCATCCAATGCGGCGTGATCACCGCAAGTCCTGCTCCGTGAGTTATATCGGTATAGGCTGATATCTCATGCTCGATACCGTGACAAACCCAAGGAGTAGCTGTCATCCCGGCATTTACCAAACCGCAACAGCCAAAAGAAGCAGCCTGCATAAGTTCTGCACGGGCTTCGTAATTGTCAGGCTCTTTTATCGCGATCGGCGC
>JALEXT010000202.1 GCA_022779845.1 Succinatimonas sp. | reverse complement strand
GCACGTGCTGCCTCGATGGATGCGTTAAGCGCCAACAGGTTGGTTTGCGATGAAACGGTATCGATGAGTTCTATGGATTCTGAAACCTTGGAGACCTGTTGCGCCAGCTCATCTATGGTGGCAGCCACCTTTTTTGAACTCTCATCCAAAGCATTGATGGCAGTAAGCGTTCTGTCAGATGCAGCCTTACCATGAGCCGCCTGCTCCTGAGCCTCATCAGTATCATGAACGGTCTTGTTGATGCTGTCCATGAGATCATTCATCATTGAGGTAATATCGTCAGCAATCATACTCATGCGATTGACGGTATCGCTGGTTTTGTCAAATTTACGCTGCATCTCATCGTTGTTACGCGACGCCTCATCAAGATTATTCTGAGAAGCCTCTGACAAAAGCATGCAGGCTTCTTTAACACGCGTCAGCACGGTATCGGCATATTTGTCCTTCCACAGCATGGCCATATAGGCTTTGTGCACATCAGACGTACCGCCTGCATACACGTTTAAAGTAAGACTGTCTGACTGCACGTTGCACGCCGACGCCACCTCTTCTACAAATTTTTTACTCCTGCAATGCAACCTCATATAAGTTGCTAACGCCAGTACAGAGGCTGCAGCAGTCGTGTACCACACAGGATAAGCAATTGCTGCAGCTGCAGCAGAGATCGCAAGAGCATTGAGCCCTTGCGAAAAGAAATCTTTTGTTGCAAGCCGAAGCTTCTTGCCAGAACGCATGGCGGCATAGATATTTGTCGCACGCTGTATCATCTTAGGATCCGGTCTGGTTCTGACCGATTCGTAGCCTGTGATCCTGCCGTCGATAATGATGGGAATAATAAACGCGCTTACCCAATAGAAACTGCCGTCCTTGCAACGGTTCTTAATCATCCCGATGAATGGTCTTCCCTCTTTCAACTCTGCCCACATCGCCGCAAAAACCGCCGAAGGCATATCAGGATGTCTGACTATATTATGAGGTTTACCTATGAGTTCTTCTCTGGTGAATCCCGAAATCTGCAAAAAAGTCTCGTTAACATCCGTAATGATCCCGCGCGGATCGGTTGTAGAAATGATCTTGGCTTCTGGATCTGACGGAAATAAAATTTCGTGATCATTTACCGGAAGGTTTTCTCTCATGGTTAAGCCTCACGACCATAATAATAATTTTTACTGATTATACAGTATATGAAAATCTTCAGACTGATGCATGGACATGAAAAAAGGTCTTAACTTTTATCAATCAAGACCTTTTTCAAACTAAAAATTCAGCTTTTTAGTTTTTGATATCGATTTCTTTTAAACTCCAAATCTGCTCGGCATAATCATTGATGGCTCGATCAGAGCTGAACTTGCCCATGGTTGCTGAATTGATGATTGCAGCATGAGCCCAGCGGCGTTTGTCGGCAAACATAGCCTCGGCACGGGCGTGAGCTTCGGCATAAGACGCGAAGTCAGCCAGCACCAAGAAAGGATCGCCGCCGTCTAACAACGAACGCTTGATGGAAGACAAGGCTCCCGGCATGCCTGGAGTAAAGAAATCACTGTCAAGCCAATCAAGAGCTGCTTTAATTTCAGGATTGCTGTTGTAATAGTTCCAAGGATTGTAATGACGCTTAAGCTCTGCAACCTCGGATACCGACAATCCGAAGATGAAGTTGTTGTCCTTACCGGATTCGGCCACGATCTCGATGTTGGCTCCGTCCATGGTACCAATGGTAAGCGCACCGTTCATGGCAAACTTCATGTTGGAAGTACCTGAGGCCTCATAGCCGGCTGTTGAGATCTGCTCTGAAAGATCGGCTGCCGGGATGATCTTTTCTGCCAAGGAAACGCGGTAATTAGGCAGGAATACCACTTTGAGTTTACCGCCTATGCGACGATCGTTATTGATGCGCTCGCCTACTGCATTGATGGCATAGATGATATCTTTGGCAAGAGTATAAGCAGGAGCTGCCTTGGCACCGAAGATAAACACCTGGGGCACGATCTCAAGACCAGGGTTATCAAGCAGTTTCTTATACAGAGACATGATGTACAGAAGGTTTAGGTGCTGACGCTTGTACTCGTGCAAGCGCTTGATCTGCACATCAAAAATAGCATCCGGGCTTACACTCACGCCGCAAAGCTTCTCAATTACCCCTGCAAGTACCACCTTATTTTCACGTTTTACCTGCATGAAACGATCCTGAATTTTAGGATCATCGGCATACTTTGAAAGTTCACGGCATCTGTCAAGATGCAAAGGCCAGTCTTTACCGGCGATATCATCATAGATGGAGGCCAAGCCCTGATTGCAGGCCAAAAGCCAGCGACGGGGAGTCACACCGTTGGTTACATTGCAGAACTTGGAAGGCCAAAGCTGACTGTACTCAGGGAACAGTTGCTCGCGTACCAGCTTTGAATGGATCTCAGCCACGCCGTTGACTTTTGCAGAGCCTATCACGCAAAGATTGGCCATGCGCACCTTACGTTCAGGACCTTCCTCGATAACCGACAGCTTGCGCTTGATATCGTTATTACCGGGCCAGGTTTTCTCTACTATACCGTTTAAGAAACGGTAATTGATCTCATAGATGATCTCAAGGTGACGCGGCAGCAGTTTTTCAAAAATACGCACCGGCCACTTTTCCAAAGCTTCGGGCAACAGCGTATGGTTCGTATAGTTGAAAGATTTCGAAACTATGTTCCAGGCATTATCAAAATCAAGGCCTTCTTCATCGATGAACAGTCTCATGAGTTCTGCTATGGCTATGGCAGGATGAGTGTCGTTCAGCTGAATGGCTATCTTTGAAGCAAATTCACTGTAATCGTGATGATGGCTGCGGTTATAGCGCCTCAAAATGTCACGAAGAGAGCATGCCGAAAAGAAATACTGCTGGGTAAGACGCAGTTCTTTACCCGCTTCCGTGGAATCGTTAGGATACAAAACCTTTGAGATCACTTCTGATGCAGCCTTTTCCTGCTGTGCATCGATATAGCCGCCGGCATTGAACACGTCCCAGTTAAAAGCTTCGGTGGCACGGGATTCCCACAGACGCAGAATGGCTACTGAGGAATTTCTAAAGCCTACTACCGGAATATCCCAAGGCACGCCCTTGATGATATGAGCAGGGTGCCATACGCGACGCTGCGATCCGTCAGGACCTACCTGAGTTTCAACATAACCGCCGATTGGGATATTCTGCAACGATTCAGGACGACATACTTCCCAGGGGCAGCCGTACTCTCTCCATGAATCGGGACGCTCCACCTGACGACCGCCGCGTATTTCCTGACGGAACAGGCCGTTCTCATAATGAATGCCGTAGCCTACACAGGGATAGCTTAAAGTAGCCAAAGACTCGAGATAGCAGGCGGCCAGACGTCCCAAACCGCCGTTACCCAATGCCATGTCGGGTTCTTCTTCACAAAGATCGTTAAGGTCCTGGCCCAAAGAGCTCAGTGCTTCTTTGGCTACCCTGTACATCTCAAGATTGCAGAGATTGTTTACAGTAAGACGTCCCATCAGAAACTCTGCGGAGAGATAGTTTACGGCTCTGGTATCTTCCGTAGCGTGGGTAAACTGAGTCTGGGTAAGACGGTTAAAAATATCCTCGTTTACCGATGCCACCAGCGCCTGCCACCAGGCAAGTTTTGATGCTTTTAATTCGGAGGTTCCGATGGTGCAGCGCAGATGGTGCACGATTTTCTTTTTCAAATTTTCAACTGCAACGACAAAGTCGTCTTTTTTTACTTCAGCAATTTGACTGGTTTTTGGTGATACCGCTTTTACCGCAGGTTGATTGATTTTCTTTTTACTGTTCTTGGCTGCCATCGGTTATTCATTCTCCTGATGTAAAGCTGTTTAATCATGAGGTAAACTGGCGGAACCTTTCCATATGACGTCACATCACGTTTTAACGTATTTTCTTTACGTATGTTCCACAGTACCTAAATTTTAGAATTATACAGGTTGCATTGTTAAATTAACCGTCATACTTCAAGCTTACGTACTTTTCTTTAACGATCCGTCAAAATCTCAGTTCTTCAGGGATGGGCAGTTCCGGATCGAGATCACGAGGTTTTACCTTAGACTTGCCTTCTTTATAGGCTTTCATGCCCATGATCCAGGCCAAAACCTGAGCTACGGCCTTAAAAAGACCGCGCGGGATCTCGTGATCAAGCTCTGTCGTGTAGTACAAAGAACGGGCAAGAGGAGGAATGGGCAAGATCGGTACGTTGGTCTCGCGCGCAATATGCTTGATGATCTCGGCTATATCGTCCACTCCTTTTGCAGTTACCACCGGAGCAAGAGAGCCATCGGGATCATAAGATATAGCCACGGCATAATGGGTTGGGTTGGTTACGACCACATCAGCCTTAGGCACCTTTTCCATCATGCGACGCGATGCCATCTGAAACTGTTTTTGACGGATCTTGCTCTTTATCTGAGGATTACCTTCCTGCTCTTTAAATTCATCCTTAATCTCCTGTTTGGTCATACGCAACTGTCTTATGTAATTCCATTTTTGAAAAGGAACGTCTATAAGCACAATGGGAATAATTGAACATACTATGATCAGCATGTAGTGAAACAGCAAGCTTATGGCATTGCGTATTCCTACCATGGGACTCATATAAGAAAGCTTTAAAATGGAGGCGGCGGCTCCCGAAATGACGAAATAACAAAAAGCTCCGATAAAGGCTACTTTGGCTATGCCTTTTATAAGCTCTATGAGCGAATTTATCGAAACTATGCGTTTTATTCCGTTTAAAGGATTTAATTTGGAAAATTTCGGTGCAACGCCCTGCATGGAAAAATTAAAGCCGCCTAAAAGGATGTTGCCAATCAGCGCGCATACTGCAACTATAAGGGCAATGGCAATCACCGGGAGCGCGATCGTTCCCAGATCCTGCATAAACACGCGTCCCATTTCATCCGGGGTAAAGATCTGATCACGCGTCAGCGAAAAGCTGTTCATCATGATCTCCTTCATCCCAGAGCCGAGCAAAGACGACACGGCCCACAACGACAAAACGCCAGAGAGCAGCACAAACAAAGTTCCGGCTTCGCGCGATCTTGGCAACTGACCGCGCTTTTTCGCGTCAGAGAGTTTTTTCTCTGTCGGTTGTTCTGTTTTCTCGCCGTCGTCGGCAGCCATGCAAAGATCCTGTGAAAGTTAATCTAGGTATTCGGCTTTGTTGCCGTTAGTTTCAAGCCAGGAGCGTCTGTCGGCTGCTCGTTTTTTTGACAACAGCATATCCATAAGACCGATGGTCTCGTCGGAGTTTTCCACATCCAAGGTAAGTTTTATAAGCTTTCTTGAATCAGGATTTAAGGTAGTTTCGCGCAACTCCTGCCACTTCATTTCGCCAAGTCCCTTAAAGCGGCTTACTTCAAGTTTTTCAGGCTTTATTCCCTTTCTTGCATAATATTTGCGTTTTGCTGCCAGATCATCATCATCTAAGGCGTATTCCTTAAGTTTGGTTCCGTATTTAATACGGTACAGAGGCGGACAGGCTACATAAACGTGCCCTTCCCTTACCAGACGCGGAAAATGTTTGACAAAAAGCGCACACAAAAGCGTGCCTATATGCAATCCGTCAGAATCGGCATCTGCCAGAATACAGATCTTGTCATAGCGCAATCCGTCAAGAGTACCACTGTCAGGCTCCAAGCCTATGGACACGGAAATGGCACGGATCTCCTCAGAAGACAGGGCATTCTGTCCAGATACTTCCCAAGTATTCAAAATCTTACCGCGCAACGGCAAGATGGCCTGAAATGCGGCATCTCTGCCCTGACGGGCATTACCGCCTGCAGAATTTCCTTCCACGATAAAAAGTTCGCCGCGTGAAGGATCGGTTGATGTGCAGTCCACCAGTTTCCCGGGAAGTTTAGGACCGCGTACGGATTTTTTTCTGCTGACTGCCGCAGCCGACTGCTCGCGATTGCGCGCCGCATCGATGATCAACCCTGCTATGGATTTTCCCACCTCTACATTGGCATTCAAATAAAGCGCAAAACGATCGCGGATCACGTTTTCAACTAAAGAAACTACCTGACGCGAAGAAAGTTTTTCTTTGGTTTGTCCGGCAAACTGAGGATCATGCATCATCAGTGACAATACGAACGAACAATGCTGCCATACATCGTCAGGAGTGATTTTAAGTCCGCGCGGCAAAAGATTATGCAATTCGCAAAACTCACGTACGGCCATGGTAAGTCCTGATCTAAAACCGTTTACATGAGTTCCGCCTTCAAAGGTAGGAATAAGGTTTACAAAGGATTCAGAAAGTCTCTGAGTACCTTCACTTTCCCAGCATACGGCCCACTCAAGCGACCAGTCTTCTTCCTCAACATGTCCTGCAAAAGGATCTTGCGGCTGTACTATGCGCTCGCCGCACCACGCGCGCAGATAATCCTGCAATGATCCTGAGTATTCCCATTTTTCGCAGCTGCCGTCGCGTTCATCGGTAAACTCCACGCTCAGTCCTCTACACAGCATGGCTTTGGCGCGCAACAGATGTTTTAAGGATTTAACCTCAAAAGACGCGGTATCAAAATATGAAGCCTCGGGCCAAAAGCGCACGGCAGTCCCGGTCTGAGATTTGGGACAAGTCCCTATTTCTTTTAGATCTTCACATTTTTTCCCGTGGGCATAGGCTATGGCATAAATCTTTCCGCCGCGCTTGACCTTAACTTCCAAACGATCGGACAAAGCGTTGACTACGCTTACACCCACGCCGTGAAGACCGCCTGAGAATTTGTAGTTTTTATCGTTGAATTTACCGCCTGCATGCAGTCTTGAAAGAATAAGTTCAATTGCAGGAACTTTTTCCTGAGGATGCATTTCCACAGGCATTCCGCGCCCGTTATCAGCCACCTCAAGCGAACCGTCATCATGCAGGATCACATCGATGTGATCGGCAAAGCCTGCTACGGCCTCGTCGACGCTGTTGTCGATCACTTCCATACCCAAATGATTGGGATTTTGGGTATCGGTATACATTCCGGGACGTTTGCGCACCGGATCCAGGCCTTTTAAGACCTCAATAGATGATCCGTTGTATTCGGATCCCATTTCGCTGTTCTTTTCCATGCAGACTATTTTAGCAAACCGCACCAAAAGTCAGTCACCTGCATGAGTCTTTACCTCTGGCAAAAATACTTTGGCACTAAGTCCGCCCTCTTTACGATTTTGAAAACGGCATTGTGCGCCGATTTCGGCACAGGAGGCCTTGACTATGGCCAATCCCAATCCGGTTCCCTGAATTTTTGAGGTATCTGCGCCCACACGATAAAAAGGCTCAAAAACTTTTTTCAATTCAGGCTCAGGGATCCCCGGACCGCTGTCACATACACACAACACACAATGACTGTTTTCAATAAAACAGGCCAAATCTACTTTGCCTCCTGCAGGAGTGTACTTGATGGCATTGGAACACAAATTCATCAGCACGGTGCGCAGTATGCTCTTTGATGAATATACTTTGGGGACGTCGATCCCGGCTACTCCGAAATCAAGATCTTTGGCATCGGCCAGTTCTCCCAAGGCATCGAGGATCTCGATAAATAGCTCTCTTACCTCTATCTCCTCATATTTCGCACTTCCCGTATCCTTGCACTGAGATCGTGCCAAAGTCAAAAGTGCATTGGTCAACTCCTGCTGATTGCGTATGGCTTCACGTATACCCTGCAATTTTTTCAACTGCTCATCGTTCAAACCTTTTTCGTCAAAATTCTGAGCCTTAAGCGATAAAGCCGTCAAAGGCGTACGCATTTCATGAGCAGCATCGGCGATAAAGCGTCTTTCGTTACGAATGCTTTCGTAAGTCAATCTGAAAAGTCTGTTCAAAGAATCGATGAGAGCATCAAGTTCCGAAGGCACTTCATCGACTATGGGACTTAAATCGCTTTTTTCACGACGATAAATAGAGCGGGCCAAACGATGTACCGGACGAAACATCAGGCTTATAAGCACCACGGCAGACGGAATGAAGACTGCAATTAAAAATAAGAATTCAAAAAGCTCAGTAAGCAAAGCTCTGCGTGCTAAGGATTCTACCAATGCCATGGGACGGGCAACGACAAAGCGTACCCCGCTACGGTTGGTAGCCACATAAGCTCTTACCCTTTTATCGGCGATCAAAATGGTATAAAAACCGTCATCAACTCCTGCAGGCAAATACAAAGGCTCCCCGGGGTTTGAAAAAATAGGAGCAATGATGATCTCCTGATGCCTGAAGAAAAGATCTCCTAATGACGGTACCGGGCCTACGGCTATGCCTTCGCGCATACCGCGACGCGGCAGATAATTTCCCTGATTTAAAAAACCGTGCCTGAACAAAGGCTCTTCCCAACGTTTGGGGATAAGCAAACCGTAGTCGATAACCACCGAAGCTATCTGCGAGAGTTCCTCATCTACGTAAGCCTCTATTTCCTCCAAAGCAGTGTCATACGATCTCACGCAAAAAAGACCGGTAAACAATACGCCGATTAAAGAAATGAACAGACAGAGTCTTACGCGTAACGAGCGGATCAGCCTTCCTTTGCGACCTTCCACCCTACACCTCTTACATTCTTTATCGCCTGAGCACCGAGTTTTTTACGCAGATTGTAAATGATGAATTCAACTGCATTTGATTCCACTTCTTCACCGTAACCGTACAGTTTGTCTTCAAGTGCTTCTCGAGACATCACGGCCCCCGGGCGGATCAATAAGGCCTCAAGCAACGAATATTCTCGCGCGGTTAAAGTTACCTGAGAATACGAAGCATCAACTCCGTCTCCATGACGCAATTGAGCCTCATGTGTTACGGGATCAAGTTTAATGAGACCGTTACTCATGGAATTGATGGTACCGGCATTACCGCTGCGTCTCATTACCGCACGGATACGCGCTTCAAGTTCACTTAATTCAAATGGCTTGACCACATAATCATCAGCTCCGACATCAAGACCTACGACGCGATCATCAAGTCCGTCACGGGCGGTAATGATGATGACCGGAGTGGTGATCTTTCTTTTGCGCCAACTTTTTAACAAAGTGATCCCGTCTTTTCCCGGCAATCCCAAATCCAAAAGAATAATGTCATATTTAACGTCATCCGGTGCATACTCGGCACTGTCTCCGTCGTTCAATACATCGACGGCACTGCCCCTTCTTCTTAAGGCTTCGGCAGTTTCATCAGAAATTCTGACATCATCCTCTATCAAAAGAATGCGCATAATCCCTCCTGAATGACTTTTGAGAAAGCTTAACATCTAAGCCATTAGAGTGAAATTAGGCTTTTCTTCAAGACTATGACAAAAAAGCGTGAATTCCAACCGTCATCGATCAGTAAATTTTATTAATTTTCCAATCAAGACTTTTTATGCCTTTAGAAAAACATTTTTAGTCGCTG
>JALEXT010000173.1 GCA_022779845.1 Succinatimonas sp. | reverse complement strand
AAGATTTTGAAATTAAGCAGCGCGGTGGCCTCCGCGTTGTTTGCGGCCGCAGTCAGCGGTCGCATGATCGTTCCCAAGGCCTCGGATCTGCCGCAACTGGCTCCTGAGTCGGAGCATACGGTAGCCTGTTCGCGTATAGGCAATTTCTTTACCCGTGCTCACTACAAAGTAGTGAACCTCGATGATGATTTTGCCGATCGTATCATCGATCAATATCTGTCCTACTTAGATTACGGCCGTTCTCTTTTGAATGCAGACGAAGCCGGCGATGTTTATCGCAACAGGGCTCTTATTTTAAAAGCAGTCAGGTATTGCGATTTAAGTTATCCCTATGAGCTTTACAATGCTGCATTACGCAAGCGTTTTGCCAAATATACGTATTTTCTTGAGACTGTAAAGAATACTCCCAAGGCGCAGGACGGTGACAAACTCGAGCTTGATCGCACCAAAGCTGCTTTTATTGCCAACGATGACGATTTAAAGCGGCAGTGGCATAACGAGATAGTAAATGAGTATGACAATCAGATCTTAAGTGGCAGCAGCGATGAGCAGGCAAGAGAGCGACTTACCAAACGCTACAGTGCCGCTTTGTCAAAATTGGCTCAGACCAACAGCGAAGATGCCTTTTCTGCTTTTGAAAATGCTTTTGCCACGGCAATTGACCCGCATACCAATTATTTTTCTCCTCAGGATACCGAGAATTTCAACGATGATATGAACCTCTCGCTTGAGGGAATAGGCGCGGTACTGACCTCAGAGGATGAGTACACCTCCATTACCGAAGTGATCCCAGGATCTCCTGCGGAACGTTCCAAAAAGATCAAAGCCAAAGATCGTATTGTCGGGGTAAGGCAGCAAGACGGTACTTATGACGATGTCATAGGCTGGAGACTTAACGATGTGGTGCGTAAGATCAAAGGTCCTAAGGGTACCAAAGTTATTTTGGAGATGGAGCGCGGCGAAGGCAGTTCGCTTAAGACTTTTTCCGTTGAGTTGGTGCGTGACAAGATCCGTTTGCAGGACAGAGAGGCCAAAGGTGAAGTGAAAACTGCATACGACGGTACCAAAGTCGGAGTGATCAGCGTTAAAAGTTTTTACACCAATTTGCATCAGGATTTAAAACGTGAACTTTTAAAACTAAAAGCGCAGAAAGTTTCTTCTGTGATCATCGATTTGAGATCAGATGGCGGGGGACTTTTGCCCGAAGCCGTTGATTCAACTGGTCTTTTCATCAAAGACGGTCCGGTGGTAGTAGTGCGGGATGCTGTAGGTAACAAACTGGTACAAAACGATCAGGACAGTTCCGTGACCTATGACGGTCCTTTGGTTGTGATGATTAACCGCCTTTCGGCCTCAAGCTCAGAGATCATGGCAGCAGCCTTGCGCGATTACGGCCGAGCGCTGATAGTCGGTGATACTTCTTTTGGTAAAGGTACGGTGCAACAGAGCAGGCCTTTGGAACGCATTTACGACATTTCGGCCAAACCTTTGGGATCCATTCATTACACCATAGGTAAGTTTTATCGCATTAACGGCGGATCGACTCAGCTTGAAGGTGTGAAACCCGATGTGGTACTGCCTGGAACCGTAGATGATCAGGAGTACGGTGAACGCACTGAAAAGAATGCTTTGCCATGGGACAGCATCAGCCCCGAGTCTTACACTCCCTATCTTGATATAGATGCTTATGTTCCTTCTTTAAGAAGTCAGCACGATCAGAGAGTCAAGAGTGATCCTGTATTTGCGCTCATGTCGCAGGAGCTTAGCCGTTATCGCCGGTTAAAGCATGAGCAGTTTATTCCGCTTGCTTTGGATGAGCGTATGAAGATGAAAGCAGAGGATGATGCTTTCAGACTCAATTCGGCAAACATCAGGTTGAAGGCTATGGGGAAAGACGAGATCAAGAACATCAAAGATCTCCCCGAAGACTTCGAGTTTGACGACGTGCTCTTAAAAGAATGTGTAAACATAGCTTCTGACTTTGCCAAAGCACAACAAAAGCATCTGTATAAAGCCGGCAATGCACCGGTATTGCGTCGTTTCGCTCCGCCGTCTTAAAATCTTTTCAAAAGGCGGGAGTTTCCCGCTTTTTTTAAATCGGGAATACAAACATGGCATCTAAGTTCAAAGCCCAAAAACGCAGTGATTATAAAGCTCCGGATTTCACCGCAGTAAATTGTGAACTCACTTTTGATCTCTCCGATGATTCTACCAAGGTGACTTCACTTGTGCGTTACCGCAGATTGTGTGAGGACAAAAAGGCTCCGCTGATCCTAAACGGTGAGGAACTAAGTTTAAAAAGCGTAAGCCTTGACGGCGGCAATTGCAAATATACTCAGCGTGAGGATTCCTTGGTAGTTGAGGAAGTTCCCGACGAGTTTGAACTGCAGATTGAAAATGTCATCGCACCGGCACAAAATAGCGAACTTATGGGCCTTTACAAGTCAGACGGCTGTTTTTGTACTCAGTGCGAACCTGAGGGCTTTAGACGCATCACCTATTTTCTTGATCGGCCTGACGTGTTGTGCCGCTATAAGGTAACCATCATCGGACCTGAGTACGGTTGCGGTGTGTTGCTTTCAAACGGAAATCTTATCGAAAAGGGAGTAAAACGCGGTCGCAACTATGCAGTATGGGAAGATCCTTTTCCCAAACCTTCATACCTTTTTGCACTGGTTGCAGGAACTTTTGACATTGTACGTGACAGTTTTACTACCAAAAGCGGCCGAAATGTCGATTTAAGACTCTATGTAGATCGCGGCAGTTACGAACGCGGTCTTTATGCCATGCAGTGCATTAAGGATGCGATGAAGTGGGATGAAGATCGCTTTGATCTTGAATATGATCTTGACAATTTCAAAGTGGTGGCCGTGGATTTCTTCAACCAGGGAGCCATGGAAAACAAATCGTTGAATATCTTTAATTCGGTGTATGTGATGGTCGATCCGGAACTTTCAACCGATATGGATTTCTACGATGTACAAAGCGTCATAGGACACGAGTATTTTCACAATTACACAGGCGATCGCGTAACTTTGCGCGATTGGTTCCAACTTTCTCTAAAAGAGTCTCTGACCGTATTTCGCGATCAGGAATTCTCCTCTGACGTGGCCTCGCGCACGCTTTCCCGTCTTAATGCGGTGAGTGTGATCAGAACCGCTCAATTTGATGAAGACGCTTCTCCGCTTGCTCATCCGGTACGTCCTGAAAAAGTGTCAGAGATGAATAACTTTTATACCGTTACCATCTATGACAAGGGCGCGGAAGTGATCAGAATGATCCATACTTTAATCGGAGAGGAAAAGTTTAAAGCAGGGCTTGCTGATTACCTTAAAGAATTTGACGGTAAAGCCGCAACCATCGAAGATTTTCTCGTATGTATGGAGCATGCCGGTAATATCAGTTTGGAGCAATTCAGACGTTGGTACACTCAGTCAGGTACACCTGAAGTTACGGCATCATGGGAATGTGACGATACGGAAGGTTGCATAAAACTTGTGCTTTTGCAAAGTTGTCAAGGCTTTGACAAAAAAGCGCGCGAGCCTTTTGTTATTCCCGTACGCATGAGTTTTATCGATGAAAACGGCCATCGCGTGGTATTGCAAGGAGAGAATGCTTCTTCAGTCTGCGTAATGAACGAACAGAGTCAGACTTTCGTATTCTCCTTAGATGAAAAACAAAAAGAGTCAGGAGTAAAGGTTTCGTCAATTTTACCGGTGCTTTTTGAAGATTTTTCAGCTCCGGTCAAGTTCTCCTGCAATTATGCTGATGAGGATCTTGCCCGCATGTTGCGTTTTAGCAGTGATCCTTTCATTAAGAGTGATGCATCGGTACAACTGCAAAATCGTTACGTACACTCCATGCTGTCAAAACAGGAGTGCGAAGTACCCTCCAAACTCATCGAAGCTTTTAAAGGTGTACTTTCATCAAGAAATGACAAGAGCGATCCCATGCTTATTTCGCGGATCCTGAATGTAGAGCCGATTACGGCTTTTATGCAGACTTTTAAGGATGTCATTCCTTTAGACAGTCTTTCTAAGGTAAGAGCAAAACTGAAGCTGATGTTGGCGTCGTCATTGGAACAGGAATATGCCAAGTTATATGAGACGGTTAAGGCCCAGTCTCCTAAGTATTCGGTTGCCGATATGGGACGTCGTGCTTTAAATTGTCTTGCTCTTAATATGCTTGCTTTGTCGTTAAACGCAAAAGGTCGAGAAGATGAAGCATCGGATCTTGTGAGAAATCATTATCGCAATGCTAAAAATATGACCGATCGGCTGGCAGCAATGAGAAGCGCGGCAGAGCTTGACTTAGGTTGCCGCGAGGAGATCTTCTCTCAATTTGAACATGCGTTCGGAGAACATGCGCTTGCCATGGATTTAATGTTTAAAGTGGTGGCGTCGGTTGAAAACGAGGAGACCGTGTTCTCGGTCAGAAAACTGCTCAAACATCCTAAATTCGATCTAAGTAACCCCAATCGTGTGCGTGCTTTGGTAGGAACTTTGGCAAGAGCAAACCCTGTGGCTTTACATCGTCGCGACGGAGCAGGTTATCATCTGTTAACCTCACTCATACGCCGATTAAACGATACCAATGCCATGTTGGCAGCGTCATTGGTTACGCCATTGCTTTCGTTTAAACGTTTTGACGAAGAACGTGCGAAACTTATGCAGGAAGAACTAGAAAAACTTGCCGGTATTCCCAATTTAAGCCGCGGTTTGTCGGAAAAAATTGAGGCTGCTTTGAAATAGAGGATCGAAGTGTACGGATATCGGTATTATTATTTTTCGTTAAATATTTCAGAGGACATGCTGCTTGAGGTTTACCGCGGCAGTGTGAAACGGTTGAGAGTGCGTACTGAAGAAGGATTGGTAGTTGATTTGGATGCAACGCATCTTAAAAAATTTACCGATGAGTACGGAGTTCACGGGCGGTTCAGATTGGCCGTGACCTGTGAAAACTCTTTCGTAAGTCTTGAACGGGCAAATTAGGAGTGCAAATGATCCCTTATTTTTTATATCCAAATCTTAGAAGGCCTTTGCTTTTCACTGCTGATGCCGAGAGTGCGCCTCATTTCATTATGAAAAACGGACATGCTTTGTCAAAAGAACCTATTACCAAGATCTTTGCGCAAAATGTTCAGGACTGTCCGGTGGAGATCATGGGACTCAAATTTAAGAATC
>JALEXT010000156.1 GCA_022779845.1 Succinatimonas sp. | reverse complement strand
TTTAAAAAATGCTTTGAAAGCGTCAACTTACTAAAATTTAAACAAATTCTAATTCAATAAAGCCCCGTTAAAGCATTTTTACCTGTTCTTTCAGAGCTTTTCATGCGAGATCGTGACCGCAACGTCACTTTTTAATCAGGAAACTTGATCTCGACTTTAAGCATATCCGCACCGTGAAGGGCAAAATCTTCAAAAGCCTTGGCTGCATCGTCGAAATCATAGGTATTGGTGATGGCTTTGCGCAGATTTACCTTGCCTGACTTTACAAGATCTATCAAGTTTAAGAAATCCTGTTTTAATGCATTGCGCGAGCCGAAAACATTAAGCTCCTTTTTCTGCAGCAAGGTGAAATTGAAATCAAGATTTTTTTTACCTACTCCTATCAAAACCACGCGACCGCCGAAAGCTGCCGCATCTATGCAGTTTTGGAAGGTTGAAGGCAGTCCCACCGCCTCAATGGCCACGTCAAAGCCCTTGCCCTGCGTGATCTCAAAACACTTTTCTACAAAAGTACTGCCGTCGTTAAAGATCCCGCCGTCTAGGTCAAAACTCTTTACGGCATAGTCGATCTTCTTTTGCGCCACGTCGGCAATATACACGCTTGCTCCTTGGCTTTTGGCTGCCACCGCTGCCAAAGCACCAATGGTACCAGCTCCGACCACCAGTACTTTGTCTCCTGCCTTTACTTTTCCGCGTGTCACCGCACCGTGATAACTTATGCAAAAAGGTTCTATGGCAGCAAGTTCATCAGGTTCCAAGCCTTTGCCGTCATAAATTCTTGAAAAAGGCATGGTGATGTATTCTGAAAAAGCTCCGTCACGCTGCGCTCCCAAAGTTTCATTGTGCTCACAGCAATTTACCAAACCACGGGAGCATGAATAGCAATGACCGCAATTAAAATAAGGATTGCAGGTTACCACCATGCCTTCACGAAGACCGTATGCGGAGGCATCACCGTTTAACTTTTCGATACGGGCTGAAAATTCATGCCCGGGGATCCTCGGGTAAGAGGCATAGGCAAAAGTACCGCGATAAGTTCCCAAATCGCTGCCGCAGATCCCGCCGCGCAGCACTTTTAACAAAGCCTCTCCCTCTTTGGGCTCGGGCATGGGAGTTTCAACGATTTCAACTTTACCAGGTTGCGGAATAATTATAGTTTTCATGTTCAAACATCCTTTGTTTCAAACAAATTGAGTTTTAAAAGATCAGATTTACAAGTCCCGTGGTAAAAGCCGGTACAAAAGTCAGAAGCAACAGGCAAATTACCAACAGTACATAAAAAGGAACAGCTTCTTTGATGAAAGTTCCCATACGACACTTGGTGATGGAACAGGTCACGAACATCAAAGTACCCATAGGGGGAGAAAGAGCTCCCAAAGCGAAGTTGAAGATCACCACCATGGCAAAATGAATTTCATCGATCCCAAAATGTTTTGCCAAAGGCGCTAAAAGCGGCACCAGAATGATCATGGCGGCATTGCCTTCTATGAACATGCCGATGATGAGCAAAAACACGTTCACGCACAGCAGGAAAACCACGGCGCTGTTTAAATGTTCAACGAATAACCCCGTGCAGTATTGAGGGATCTTCTCCTTAGTAAGAGCCCAGGCAAAAGCAGAAGCTGCCGCGATGATAAGCATGATGGCAGAAGAAGTAAGGACGGTCTCCTTAAGTCCCTTCACCACATCCTTGATGCGCATTTCTTTGTAAATAAAGCCTAAGAAAAGCGAATAAACGATGGCAACTGAGCCGGCC
This sequence comes from Succinatimonas sp., assembly GCA_022779845.1. GTDB lineage: Bacteria > Pseudomonadota > Gammaproteobacteria > Enterobacterales > Succinivibrionaceae > Succinivibrio. The sequence continues at coordinate 12,531 of JALEXT010000156.1, read as the reverse complement.
TCAGTAGGAGTGAAAGCACCGATGCGAATACCGCCTATGATGATCACCGGCAGACACAGCGGTAAAAATGCTCCCTTAAAGGTCTGCCATACGCGCTTGCCTGAAGTATCGACTTTAACGGGACTCTTGTAACCGCGTTTATAAGACACCAATCCTACCAGGAGCATCAGCATCACGCACAGCATGATCCCGGGGCCTATACCTGCTACAAAGAGTTTGCCTATGGATACGTTGGCTATCGAGCCGTAAATGATCATCGCAATTCCGGGAGGAATAAGCGGAGTGATGATGGCTGAAGTTGCAACCAGTACTGAGCCGAATGCCTTGGAAAAACCTCTTTTCTCCATTTCCGGCACCAGCATCTTGGCCTCCATGGCGGCATCGGCAAGATTTGATCCTGACAGTCCGCCCATCAAGGTGGCCACCAATACAGTCACATGACCTATGCCTCCGGTAATGTTACCGACCAGGGATTCACAAAAATCTACGATGCGTTTGGTTACGCCGGTGTAATTCATGAATACGCCGGCACAGACGAAGAAAGGAATGGCCAGCAAAGCTATGGATTGAGATCCTGACAATACGCGCTGAGCCAAAATCACGGAATTTATTTCAGGATGCAGCGCAAAATAACTGGCAGCTGCTGCCAAAATGGCCACGAATACCGGTACCTTCATAAAAAGCAGTACCAGCAACAGCACCGAACTTAAACCTATTACGGAGTCCATTATGCCTGTTCTCCTTCTTTTGCTTTATGTAAGTTATGAATATGAGAGCTGACAGCACTTACAACCATGAGAGCACTGCCTAAAGGCAAAACGGTATTTATAAACCAAAACGGAATATGCAGTATGCTGGTGCTCTTGCCTATCTTCAGCATGAGTTTGATGATGTCCCCTCCTAGCCAGCACAGATAACTAAGCACGCAAACTACGATCAGGACATCAACAAACTCGATGATTTTCTGAACCTTTTTAGGGAAGAGATCGACAACCATTTCTACGGCTACGTGACTGCCGTACCTAAATGCCGCGCCGCCGCCGAAAAAAGTCATCCATAAAAAAGTCCACAGTTGAACTTCCTCGGCCCAGACCAACGGAGCATTTATGAAATAACGCATGATCACTCCGCCGAAAGTAACCACGATCAGGATCAAAAGCGAAATAACCGCAATCACCAGATCAAGATTACCCAGCAATTTTCGTTTATCTATGGGCATACACCTCTCCTGACTGCCCCGAAGGGCAGTCGTAAATACATAAATTTATCTTGAAATTTAAAGGAATTAAGCCTGCTTACTGCATGGCCTTTTTAACGGTCTCATAAAGACCGGGAGTCCATTCTTTTTGGAATTCAGGAAGTTCGTAGAATTTCTTGGAAGCTTCGATAAGCTCTTTTTTGAATTCAGGTGAAGGCTCGGTAACGGTTACGCCTTCTTGCTTGAATTTTTCCAAAAGCTCTTTTTCGGTTTTTTCCACAATCTCATTTTGGTAAACACCGGCATCGTGGCAGGTTTCAACCAAAAGTTTCTGTTGCTCGGGAGTCAGGGAATCATAAAAATCCGTTCCCACCACGATATTGGTTACGTTGTAAACGTGAGCATCTAACAACAGATATTTGGCCACTTCATGGAATTTGCCGTTATAGAGCACCGGGATCGGGTTTTCCACACCGTCGATGGTTCCCTGCTGCAAGGAGGTATAAACATCGCCCAAAGCCATGGGAGTAGGAGTTGCCCCCAATACTTCAAAACCTTTTACCTGAATATTATTGGTAGGAACGCGAACCTTCATGCCTTTAAGATCGGAAAGTTTGGTCACGGGTTTGGTAGTAAGGGTATGACGTGCGCCATAACGCCAGTCAGGACCGATGATCTTTAAATGAGCGACTTTGGCTACTTGATCTGCCTGATCTTTAAACCATTGCGAGGCATTGAGTTTGAAAGCCTGATCCCAATTTTCATAAAGGAACGGTCCGAACACTATGCCCATGTCTTTAACACCGCGATCATAGTAGAAGGCACCGTCGGTCAGAGTAGCCACCGGTTCACCGGCTACCATCTGATCCATGACGTCGTCTTTAGAACCAAGCTGAGACGAAGGGTACAATTCGATCTTGAAACTGCCGCCTGAACGCTCTTCAATAAGTTCCTTCCACTTCTGACAACCCAAATCAAAAGGCTCGCCGGGGTTATTGCCGTAGCCTACGCGCAACACCACCTCATCTGAAGCGATTGCTTCGGAGACGGCCGATGCCATCAAAGCGACGGCGGCGGCGACGAGCACGATTTTGGATTTGAACATTTTCTGCATAGCTTATTTCCTCATGTTTGCATTTTTAATCAAAAGCTGAATATGAAAGAGCAGAAAACGTGCCAGATATTATTTTCTAATATACAAGCGTTTGCATGGAAAAAAAGATTTCAATATGAAACATCATTTAAAAATAAACTGTTTCATATTGTTTAATATTGAAACAAAGTTTTGTGATCTGCTTTTTATTATTTTGCAGACGAAAAATCGATCAGCAGTCGAGATCTTTTAGTTTTCGCCACAGCGTGGTACGCGAAAGTCCTGAAATCGCACATACATCTTTTAAACAATGACGCTTCATAAGACGTTTTAAATAGATCCCTTCAAGCTCTTTTAAGCAGGCATGATCAGGTATTTCCAAAGTATATGCATCCTGAATCGGTTCATCGTCGGCAGTGCCGGATAAAAGTTCCTGCAATTTGTTTTTGCTTACTCTTTGCCCGTCAAAAGACAAGGCTTCGGCTACATTACGCAGCTCACGCACATTCCCGGGCCATTGATAATTACACAATAACTGCATGCCTCCGTCATCGATGAGAATTTCTTCAGGAGAGCAATGTAAAAAATCCGCCATAAAACGCTTAAACAGCAACAGAACATCTTCGCCGCGTTCGCGTAACGGAGGAATAGACAAACGCAGTACGTTCAGACGGTAATAAAGATCAAAGCGGAACGTTCCTTTCGAACACATGTCCAGAATACGGCGGTTACCTGCACAAATTATCCTGATATCAAGCGGGATCACCCTGTCATCCCCTACTCGGCGCACCTCACGCTCTTGGATCACGCGCAACAACTGACTTTGTACATCAAGAGGCAGTTCCGTGATCTCATCAAGAAAAATGGTTCCTCCCTGAGCCATCTCAAATACCCCCTTGCGTCCGTTTTTCCTTGCTCCGGTAAATGCGCCCTCTGCATATCCGAATAATTCTGAAGCCACCAAGCCTTCAGGAAGAGAAGCACAGTTTACCGACACGAACGGTTTGTCAGAGCGCAGACTGTCGTTATGTATGCTTTGAGCAAAACCTTCTTTTCCCACTCCGGTTTCCCCAAAGATCATCACCGTGGAATCTGATCTGGCAAATTTACGTGCTTTTTCCACCAATTCATCCATGATCCTGCTTTTATGCAGGATGTCGGAAAAATGCGTACGGGCAAACAAACCTTTCTCATAGAGATCGAACTTCATGCTTTTGACCGATTCTTCAAGAGCAGAGCCGTCTTGGATCACCACCATGCGGTTTTTAAGATCTCCAGAGCTTAATTCAAGGTTGCGCATGAGAACTCTTCTTTGCCCCAATACGGCTGTAGCCGGGATCCCGTCTTTTTTAAGCAGCGGATTTAATTTTTCAAGCCAATGCTCACGTTTAAAACAAGACAGCAGTTCCGATGCTTTGTCATTAAAGAAGCGCTCATGTCCTACTTCATCGAAAACCACCACTCCCTCGTCTATATTGTTAAATAAGGACTGCATGAGGCTTAGCATCATCTCCCTGGCGCTCATGGAACGTTCAAGCTCCAGAGCATTGAGTACCGCTTTTTTAATGCTGAAGAAATCAGAATCGATGAATGCAGAGCGCATTTTAAGACGTCTGGCACAATTAACCGCCACCACACAACCGGCAATTCCGTCACACCCCTTGGCAAACTCCGCTTCTACTCTTTTTTCTATCTCTTCAGGACTGCGACAAGGATATACGGAGATCTCGTCGCCGTTTAAAGACAGATCGCCTTCTTCAAGTCCTATGACATTGTCTTGTGTCACCACGGCGATGCGATGGCAACCTGACAACAAAAGTTTCTTCACCGCATTGAAAACATCGTAAAAAGAAGCTTCTATGTCTATAACGGTCAGGTTCGGAACTCCCCTTAAAACTTTGGCAGTTCCCCCTCGGCTTATGACTATACGTGCTTTGGGATGACGTTTTACAACATCCAAGGCTTCATAGTCATAGGCTACTTCGACGGGAATTGAAAGACCTAACTGCGCCACAACCTGTGCGCTTAACGCTCCCGTATGACGGTAGGGAGCGACCAACAGGAGATCAGAATTTGGCATGATTAAAACAACGCTTGTACATAGCCTGAGGACAAAACTTTACCTAAAAAGGATCATCGTCTAATTTAAAACCTGTCAACCTTACCAATAGGGTTGAAGGCTGTGCGTTTATCTTCACTGCTTAATTGAAAATATTTCTTGCAATCCTACCATGTTTGCTTTTTTATCAAGCATTCCTTTTTATAACCTTTTAAGAAACAATAAGTTATTTTAAGTTTTTCATAAAATGCACATTAGCGGCGCATTTAAAAATATGCTTTCTCTTCTGCTATGATCCTGCAACCGTTCAATCAGGTACAAATACTATGCAATTAAAAGGTCTAATTTCCTTATCATTCGGCACTCTAGGTCTCGGGATCACCGAATTCGTCGCCATGGGGTTGCTGCCGTTTATCGCCGCAACTTACGGGATCAGCATTGCGCAGGCCGGACATTTCATAACCGCATACGCTCTTGGGGTGGCCTTCGGTGCTTTTGCTCTGCTGTTTTTAAGAGCATTAAAGCTTAAAACCATATTGCTGATGCTTATACTCGTACACATAGCAGGTAATCTTTTTACGGTGCTGGCCCCTGATTTTAATACCTTGTTGGCAGCACGTTTTATTGCAGGTCTTCCTCACGGAAGTTTCTTCGGAGTAGGTTCCATCATTGCCCAGCGCATAGCCTCAAAGGACAAAGGATCAAGTGCGGTATCCATCATGGTTGCCGGCATGACCGTCTCCAATATTTTCGGAGTACCGCTCGGAACAGCCTTGGCCGAAATTTTAACTTTCAAAGCCATATTCTGCTTAGTCGTGATCTGGGGGATGATCGTACTCTTTTCATGCCATCGCTGGATCCGTGATACCGGTAAGATTGAAAACACCGGTTTCTTCGGGCAATTTGCCTTTTTAAAACATCCTGCTCCGTGGTTGGTACTGGGAGCCACCATGTTCGGCAACGCCGGCATTTTCTGCATGCAAAGCTATATAAGTCCGATCCTTACGGAACTTGCCGGGATCAAGTTACATACAGTACCGGCGGTCTTGGTTGCCATGGGGATCTGCATGGTCATGGCCAACTTCATATCAGGAAGATTGTGTGATCGCTTTACTCCCGGGAAAGTAGGAGCTTATGCTCAGGCTTTGGCTGTTATCCTGTTGCTGGGAATAGCTTTGTTCGGGCATTCAACCGTAATATGCATCATCCTGATCTGTCTTACGGCAGGTGTCCTGTTCTCATTATCATCTCCTGAGCAGGTATCGATACTGCGCACTGCTCCCGGTGGATTGTTACTGGGAGCTGCATCGGTACAGGCTGCGTTTAACCTTGGTAATGCTCTGGGGGCATCGGCAGGAGGAGTTCCTTTTACCTTTGATCTGTCGATAAGATTGGTAACAGCAATCGGTGCCGCGCTTGCCTTCATCGGTTTTGGGTGTCTGTGGCTTTACGCAAAAAAATATGAAAAGGAGTTTTCAAAAGATCTGCACTAAAAACGAATACCAACACAGGAAGAAACTCCGCTGCCAAGCAGCGTTCACATCTGCGTACAAATATCTAAGAAACTGTACGCAGATTTTTTCTTATGCGGACAATGACAGATGATATACGGGAACACCGCGTTTTTTAGCCTCATACATGCAACTGTCAGCAGCATTAATCAAAGCATCCAAATGGTGACCGTCAGCCTTGTTATACACAGAGCCCACAGAAGCGGTCAAACCTTTCATCGGATTATTTTCAAAAGAATTTTTGATTTCTGTTGCAAGTTGCAATGCCAAAGTCTGCAATCTGCCTTCTTCCGGATCTTTTAGATAAATGACAAATTCGTCACCGCCGTATCTTGCAAGTACGGCATCATTTCCTGGGAATATGCGTTTCATGATTTCCGCAATTTCAACCAAAGCTTCATCCCCGGCCTCATGGCCGTAACTGTCATTTAACATTTTGAACTTATTAAGATCCAAAAAGATCACGCCGTCAGATCGGTTGGTTCCGCGCATCTGATGCACCATGAAAAAGAAATAACGACGATTGCCTATGCCGGTTAAGACATCGGTCATAGCCTGCATTTCAAATGTTTGGGATCGCAACCGTTCTACGGTTACATCTTCAAAGGTCAAAAGATTGCCGAGTTTCTTTCCGAAGACATCTTTAAGATCGGATTTGGATACCACATACCATACCTGGTGATCATCGTATTTTCCGTACAGTTCAAACTGCCCGTTATCAAGTTCTTTTTCGCTCCACCCCTCATCAAGCAGTTTTCGCTGTACGTCGGATACCGTCAGATCCAAAGAAGGTTCTAATAATCCCCCTGCCAAAGTCCGGAATCTTTGATTACAATTACGTATGTATCCTCTGTCGTCATATATTACGACGCCAAACGGCATTTGATCGATTACCGTCTGGATCTCAGTTCCCAAATTCAGCACATCGGTAACATCGGAGGCAATTCCTACCGTACCTGCTACCTTGCCATCGTCATCATAAATAGGAGCCTTAGCGGTACGAAAGCGCCGCATTCCCTGCCTGGTTTTGACCGTTTCGTCAAAGATCCCGGCACGTCCTTCATTCATGACGATTTCGTCAGTCTCTACGCAAACATATTCACCCTTTTCATATTCGGAATAATCAAGATCCCAAATATAAAAATGTCCGCGTCCTCTGACATCGTTCCGCTTTTTTCCGCAGGCATTGCAAAAACTCTGGTTTACCTCCAGATGTTTGCCTTTATTGTCCTTGATCCAGATAAGAGCATCTGAATTATCGATAATGGTTTCAAGATATTTATGTTCAAGATCCCGCTCATGCTTAAGTTCGAGCCTTTGCAACAATGCCGCATAACGATGACAAATCTCTTCAAAATCACCGTCAAGATGCCAGCAATCAAAACAATGTTCCCAACAATCTTTGGCAACGTGATCCCCTTCTTCCAACAAAAAGATCACCGACTCGTTAAAGATGTTTTTGCATGCTTTTGCAACATTCTCTTTTTCTTGGAATTTAACAAAACAAAAATCACATATGCCGAGATCTTTTTCTTTGCAGAAAGTTACATTACAGTAAGCCGGCAGAGGAACCTGACGCAAATGTTCAAGCAGCGCATCGTCATCGCCGCATGTTCTTATCCTTATGTTTTTCTTGTACATGATGATTATTCTTGGATCTGCTAAGCAATAATTATCTTATTTTTGTTGTTGGTTTAAACGAACTTCCAAATCACAGAAATCTTTGAAACATACCGGTTTGGAAAACAAATACCCCTGCATGCTGAAAACTCCGTAAGGTCTGATAATTTCAGCCGTACGCTCGTTTTCAATTCCTTCAACACACACCTTGGCACCAAATACTGATGACAATTCAGTAATGATGCGTACCAAACCACAGTCACGTAGGTCTTCTTCGATGTTCTTTATAAACTCTCTGTCTATTTTGACCACATCGACGCTTATATGTCTTAAAGTATTGATGGATGAAAAGCCGGTTCCGAAATCATCCACAGCGATACGGATCCCCATAGCACGCAAATCTTTGGTAATTTGCTTTAACTGCTCAAGATCCAACAAACGGCAACGTTCGGTAATTTCTATGCAAAGATTTTTCGGTGAAACTCCGGTTTCCTTAAGAATAGCAACTACGTCTGCTACGAAATTGCTCTTTTCAAATTGCGAATACGAAGCATTGACGTTGATGACGAAATCAGGATCCCTGCGTATGAATTCCTTTGCATCGGTCAAAGCCTGACGCAAGATCCATCTTCCGAGTTTAGGAAACAGATTATCCCGTTCCAATACCGGAATAAAATCATTGGGAGGGACCATACCGTACTCATCATTTTGCCAGCGCAACAAAGCTTCCGCCCCGACGATACGCTCGCTTTCAGCATCGACTACCGGCTGATAATGGAGAGAAAAACCGGCAAAGTTTTGGGTGATGCAGGCTCTGATCGTGGCAATTTTATCGATGGTGGCTTTTTTATTGGCATCAAGCTTATTGTCAAAGATCACCAACTCACCGTTTCTGCGTCTTTTGGACTCGTCAAAGCTGTAATTAAGACAAGACAACAGACTTTGCACGTCTCCGCCGAAGAAATTGAGGATCAACATTCCGGCCGATGCAGAAAGGCTCAGATTTTTACCGTCAATCTGCCCGAAATTGGCAAGATCATCGGTAAATTTGGCATATCCCTTGGTAAAACAGTCAACACTGCTTCTGTCACTGACTATGACAAAACGAGAGCCGTCAAAGTGATAAAGCTGACAGGTCTCGTTTGAAAGATCACGCAGGCGGGCACCTACTTCCATGATCAGACGATCACCGAACTCATAGCCGTAAACATTATTGATCTGAGAGAAGGAATTTATTCCCACCATCATGATGAGACAAGGTTGTTCTTTTTGCAGCATAAGTTTTAAATCGTCGAACAACCCGTACTGATTGCGCAGACCGGTTAAAGGATCCTGCAAGTCGCTACCGCCTATGTTGGTAATACTTCCGCCGAAATAATGCACTTCACCGTTTTCATCTGCCAATACCAGCCCGCGGCAGGAGCAGATCACATAACGACCTTCGGCATTTTGTGCTCTGTACTGCATGTCATGACCTGCATTAACTCCTGAAAAAACCTTGGCAATACTGTCGTGATATTTTTCCCTGTCATCAGGATGTATATGCTGCTCCCAGATATTCCCGGCATCGTACATGTACTCACCGGGCAGAGCAAAATAGTTAATTGCAGTTTTTGACCAGCGCGAAACGTTTCTTTTCAGATCACATAAAAAGATATATTTGCCGTTGCCGACTATAGAGAGAGCTTTGAAAAGGCTGTCTAATTTCGCCTTTTCCTTCTCATTTAGCCTTTTGCTGTCATCCATGGGCTTCTCTCCTCACCCTAAATGAATTTTTCATTTAATAATATTGCTTAATTTTAAAGCAAAAAATACCGCAAAAACGTGACACGTTCTAGTTAATCTCAGCTAAGGACAACATCTGTGTATGTTCTAGTACCAAGGTATTGGGATCACGCTCTCTGCCTTAAAAAGCAAACCGCACCTGTACGGCATAATCTGAGACTGATAAAACAAAAAATTTGTCTGAAATTTTTCAAATATTTACCCTTGATCACGTAAATTGCACTCAATGCTGTAATATAGTGGACCGTATCGAATATCTGCTTAAATTTCAAAAGAGAAACTAATTATGGCTTTGACACGCGCTGAAATTGCCGACCGCCTGATCATCAAAGTTGGTATGGGCAAATCCGCCGCTCAGGAATTTGTTGACGGTTTTTTTGAGATCATTGCTGACACCTTGGAAAAAGGCGAAAATGTCAAGCTCACTGGCTTTGGCAATTTTGAACTGAAAGAAAAGAATCCGCGTCCCGGGCGCAATCCCAAGACCGGTAAAGAAGTACTGATCACCAAGCGCCGCGTTACCACCTTCAAGGCAGGGCAGAAACTGCGCAACCGTATCGACAACAAAGGCTGAAAACCATGCAGACATGCCTTGCTGAAAAGCATGTCTGCAACCTGTTTTATAAGAAAAATGTATATCCACGCCCGATAAGTTTTTTTTTCGGGCTGTAAGTTTTTTCAGACTTTTTAGATGCGGTTTAAGCTTTGCTCACCTTGCAACTTTTGCCTATGAAGGCTATGCCGTATTTTTGGACTTTATATCCTTTTTGTGCAAACGGAAAAGCGTAACGTTTGCTGTCTATCTGCATCAAAGCTTCGGCACAAATTTGCTTCAAATTTTCTCCTGTTTTTATTTTTTTACACTCAATGAGCACAACCAGCTCTTTTGCATCATCGATATACATCAAATCAGCGTAACCGTCCCCGCTTTCTACGTCAGATTTTAATGTTTCTGATGATCTTACGGTCATGGACAGAACTCCCGAAAGGAAAGCATGATAAAAACTTTCTTTGGCAGGATCTCTGATACTTACGAAATTTAGTAACATCTCGTTGATGAGCTCTTGTGCTTTGATTGCATCTCCGTCCGCCAGGGCCTGTTTAAGCTCCGTTCCTTTGTGCAACCATGCAGAATTTTTCCTGCTGAAAATATGCTCTATCTTCTGCCTGAAACACTCCAGAATTTCGCGATTAGGAATTTTTACCTTGAGTTTTCCGTTGCCAAGCTGTTCGACAGCAGTCAGATAACCTGTATTAAGCATCATGTACAGCATGGTTTCAAAATCACTTGCGGACGTCAATTCAGGATAACTTGCAAATTCTTGCGACGGTATTTCCACGGTTTTACCATCAAGCAGATCTTGTAAAATCAGGGAGTTGTTTTCATCATAGCCTTTTATGCAGATCTCAATGATGTCGTTTCCCGAAGAATTAGCCCAGAAATTCTGCGGTCTTACCTGCTCTCCGCCGTTTTTGGCCGAATCGCAAAAATTCAACACACTCCAAGGACAAAGCCTTTCCTCTCCGCCGAAGTTATACCCGTCATACCATGAGATAACTTCAGCACCTCTTGACGACAGTCCCTGCTCTGATAACAAAGTTTTTACTTCTTTTTTGGTAAAGCCTATAAAATTGCCGAATCTTGGTTCAAGAACCGTATATACGGAAAAATTGTTGATCCCGGTAAAAATACTTTCATGACTTATACGCAAACAACCGCTTACCACACCTTTTTCAAGGTAATCATTAGTCTTGAAAACATTTTCAAACATTCCTCTTACCGCATCCAGCATTTTCTCGTAGTATCCGCCGGCACAGGCTTTCTGTAAGGGCACGTCATATTCATCCACCAGAACGACAGAACGCAATCCGAATTCGCTGAACAAAAATGCCGTCAGATTGAACAAGCTGCTTTTTGTGACACTTACAGCTCTTGTGAACAAAGTCTGATCGTTCCAATCCCGGTATTGAATGTTGGAAAAGTTATAAATATAGCGGAAAGCTTCTTTTTCTTCATGACTAAGTCTGGAACTTGCAAGCAAAAAATCAAATTTTCTGTACAGATTGAAGATCTTGGACAAAAACATTTCCAAGGCATCTTGAAAACCGGCTCCGTCTATTCCTTTTAAGGAAAGCGCGATCACCGGATATCTGCCCAAATGTTTTTTGCAAAAAGCCTGATCTTTTGCAACGGCAAGATCTGAAAACAATTTGCGCGCTTTTGTGTTGTCTGCAGGATCTGCATAATTCAACTCAAAAAAAACACTTGAGCATGCTCATGGTCAGGGTTTTGCCAAAACGCCTGGGCCTCGTAAACAGCATAACCTTGGCAGCCGACGGACCGCTTGGTTCTTCATTGAAGAAATTTCTAATCTGCCAAGTCTTATCGATATATACCGAACGGCTTGAGATCAACTCCTCGAAATTTTCTTCACCTATAAATATCCGCTTCGTCATTTCCAGGTAATCAGTTCTTTTCTTCGCCACATTTTTTGATTTCACTGTTGTTAGGGCTTCAGATGAAATCAATTTCATATTATGTTCAGATTTTATCAAGAACCTGCCATAAAAATTCTACTGTGACAGCCCTTTAATGCAGGAAGCGTCATTCCAACGATTTTTATAAATAGCCAGGCCGAGATTCTCAAGCGCCTTTCCCATCTCGGCAAAAGCAGGATCATTTTTGCTTTCTTTCAAAGCCTCGCCCCGTTTTAAAGTAAAGCGATCCCCGCTGACTTCATAAAACGCGGCTTTGCGCTCTGGCATCAATACCTCAAACTTGTTCCCCATTCTGAAACCGAACAGCTCGTTATAATCCATGGCAGCACGTTCCACGGCATCATCACGGGTAAGATCCTGTCCTGTCAAAGGAAATTCACCGGACACTCCGGTAAGCGAAAGCAAAGTAGGCAAAACATCGATTTGACTTACGATGCGGTCGTCATTACGAGCTTTGAGATCAGGTCCTATGATCAATGCAGGAATGAGGAATTTATCTGCAGGAAATTCTCCTTGTGACTGAACCCTGCTTTCATGATCTGCGATCACGACAAAAACAGTGTCACGAAAATAATCACGGGTTTTGGCTTTTTCAAAAAATTTACCCAAAGCATAATCGGCATATTTAACCGCAGCAAGACGCAATGGTTCTTTGGTCTTGATATTTCCTATATCAACCTTGCCCTGAGGTATATCGAAGGGATCATGAAAAGAGCTTGAAAACACCACCGAACAAAAAGGTACTCCTTCATTATGCCATTTGGAA
>JALEXT010000149.1 GCA_022779845.1 Succinatimonas sp. | reverse complement strand
ACGCCTCAGACGCCATAGATAAGTTGCATTTCCTCTCTCTGACCAATCAGGATCTCATCAAGGATGATCCTGAATTTAAGATCACCGTAAAAGCGGATAAAGACGCTAAAACTTTGACCATTACCGATAACGGTATAGGTATGACCTTGGATGAAGCTAACAGCCATCTTGGTACCATTGCAGAATCAGGCACTGAGAGCTTCATGAAGAATCTGACCGGAGATGCCCAGAAGGATTCGCAACTCATCGGTCAGTTCGGTGTGGGCTTTTATTCGTCTTTCATCGTGGCCGATCGCGTTACCGTACTGTCGCGCTCCGTAAATGCCAAAGATTCTGAAGGCGTAAGATGGGAATCAGACGGCTCAGGAACCTTTGAATCAGAGAATATAGAACGCAAGGTGCGCGGCACTGAAATCATTCTGCATTTAAAAGACAACGCACAGGAATTTCTTGAAGAGTGGACTTTGCGCGATGCCATTACCAAGTATTCAGATCACATCAGCGTGCCGGTAATGCTGTGGGTTCAGAAGTTTGATACTCCTGCAGAGAATGCTTCAGAAGAAGAGAAAAAGAACCCCAAATCCCATTTTGAGTGGGAGCAGGTTAACGATGCCAAAGCGTTGTGGACTCGTAATCCTAAAGAGGTTAAACCCGAAGAATATAAAGAATTCTACAAACATTTGTCCCATGACTATCAGGATCCTCGGACCTGGGCTCACAACAAGGTCGAAGGTAGCATGGAATACACCTCCTTGCTGTTCGTGCCTAAGAATGCACCTTGGGATCTGTTTAACCGTGAACATCAGCACGGACTCAAGCTCTTTGTGCAGCGCGTGTTCATCATGGACAAGGCCGATGCCTTCTTGCCGAATTATCTGCGTTTCGTTTCAGGCCTCGTCGATACCAACGCTTTGCCTCTGAACGTGTCGCGCGAGTTGTTGCAGGACAGTTCGGTTACCCGCAAGCTTAAGAAAGCTCTTACCAAGCGTTCTTTGCAGATGCTTGAAAAACTGGCCAAGGATAACAAGGATGATTATCAGAGTTTCTGGGGACAGTTCGGCAATTGCCTTAAAGAAGGTCCGGTGGAGGATTACGAAAATCGTGAGAGCGTAATGAAACTTTTACGTTTTGCCTCGACCGTTAACGACAGTTCTGCAGAAAACGTCTCTTTGGATGATTATATTTCCCGCGTGCAGAAGGGACAGGACAAGATTTACTACATCACTGCCGACAGCTATGAGGCGGCCGTAAATTCTCCTTATCTTGAGACTTTAAAGAAGAAGGGAATTGAAGTTCTGCTCATGTGGCAGCGTGTTGACGAGTGGCTCATGGGCAATGTGTCTGAATATGCAGGCAAAGAGTTCATATCAGCCGCGGCGTCTGATCTCAAGCTTTCTGACGAATTGGGCGGAAAGGAAGAGAAGGAAAAGAAAGAGACCGCAGCCAAGGAAAACAAAGATCTTATCGAACGCTTCAAGCAGGCATTGGGGGATAAGGTCAAGGATGTTGAAATATCCACCCGTCTTACCGATTCTCCTTCATGCGTGATTTCTGATTCCAACCGTATGATGAGCAATCAGATGAAGCGTCTTCTTGAGGCTTCCGGTCAGAAACTGCCTGATGAAAAGTTCACTCTTGAGTTAAATCCTGAACATGCTTTGGTTAAGAAAGCTTATGCTGAAATGGACGAAACTCGCTTTAAGAAGTGGGCTGAGATCATTTTTGAGCAGGCTTTGTTAGCAGATCAGGGCGGACTTAAAGATCCTTCAAGCTTTGTTAAGAATCTGAACGAACTGTTGATGGGTTAAAAATTTGCATTTATAGAATATGAGGGGGCCTAAAGCCCCCTTTTTGGCGTTTAACCGGAGAGAACTTCAACGAAAGGATGACGGTCTTGCCTGCCTAATTTGTTAGAATGGACAGATTGAAATCACAGGAGATTTGAATGGCACTTAAAATTGCGATTTACGGCTATGACAGCGATATCGGAAAACTTGTTATTGAGACTATGCAGAATACGCACTTTGAGGTGGATGATTTGTTTCCGTTGTCTCCTCTTAGCGGTGAATTTGATGCCGTGACCTTAAACGGCCGCAATTACATGATCTCGTCTGTTGATGATTTCGATTTTTCAAAAGCCGATCTGGCTTTGTTTCTTACCACTAAAGATGAAAGCGAGCGTCTGGTTCCGGAAGCTCGTGAATCAGGTTGTATCGTTATCGACAATTCAGGATTGTTTTCAGGAGATCAAAAAATCCCGGTAATTCTGCCTGAATTAAATCCTTTTGAAGCCGATTATGCTTTTGACACCAAACTTGCCGTTCCAGCCTGTTCATCAGCATCGCTGATAGCTTTGGCTTTAAGCCCGCTTGACGATGAATTCGGTCTCGAACGCTCCTCAGTTACCGTCTTGCAGTCAGTATCCGAGCAGGGCAGAAACGGTACCGAGACTTTGGCGCATGAAACCGTCAGACTTTTAAACGGACTAGATGCGGAGCATTACGGCTTTGATGCTCAGGTTGCTTTTAACGTACTCTCGCACGTGGGATCGTTGGGGGATGACGGCGTAAGTTACGATGAGCGCCGCATTGCAGAAGAAACCGTCAGAATTTTAGGCAAGATCCAAGGCGGTCTTGATGTAACGGCGATGCAGGTACCGGTGTTTTACGGGCATACAGCTGTAATACATGTGGATCTTAAAAACAGTACGACGCTTGATGCGGTGAAAGAAGCATTAAAAAACTGCAGCTTTATAAAATTCTGCAATAACGATCTCATTACTCCGGTGGAGAATGCTGTGAACGAAAGTCAGCTTTTGGTAACCAGAGTCAGGGCTCACGGACGCAGCGGTAAATCATTCAGTTTTATTGCCATGATGGATAATGCAAGGCGCGGTGAAGCCATGAACGTAGTCGGTCTTGCCGCTCTTTTGACTAGAAAATCCAAAGAACGCGGTTAATCTCCGCTTTTTCCTGTTGTAGTTTGGTTTAAATAATTTTTTTGGGGTATTTTCATGCTGAGTATTAAATCATTGCTGGTACCAGCTATTTTGGCAGCGGCGGTGGCTTCGGCAATGGCTGCTGACGATGACGGCACTTTTACCATCAATATTCAGGGCCCTGATGAAAGTACGACGGTATTCCAAAATCAGCAGGAAAATGCTTTGCAGGCAAATCCGCAAAGAGCAGATGGCAGCAATGCAAATGCAGAGCGTAGGAACGTAAGTACGCGCCCAAGATCCAGGCAGACTGCATCGTCGTACCGAGTTCCGCGTCCTGCTTCTGAAGTTTTGAATACGGCAAAACCTGTAGGCGCAGCACAAAATACTTCATCATCTGCTGCCATGCAGGGAAGCTATACGGTAGGATCCAGCGATACCATGTGGTCGATTGCCACTCGTTATCTTCCGCCTGATCGCAGTGTCAACGAATTTCAAATCGTAGCCTCCATTTACCGTCATAATCCCAACGCGTTTATCGGCGGCAATGTGAACAGATTGCGTGCAGGACGTATATCCATTCCGTCTTTAAGTGAAATTGCCCGTGAAAGCTCAGCTACGGGAAGCGAACTTTTGGAACGGGGAACCATGCAGTTGCCTGCATTGGCAACAACGCAACCTGCCAAGTCTTCAGACCATGCCGCGGCAACGTCAAACTCAAGGCAGATCCTTGATAGAGCCAGTCAATTGCCTTCATTTCAAGCTACCGAAAATCTGGTTAAAAATGCCAGAGCCGAACGTCAGGCCGAACTTGAACAGCAGACCGCTCTGTCCGTGTCTTCGCCAAGTAGCCAGACAGAGGATGCATCGCAAAACCGTGATCCTTTAACCAAAGCAGCAAACGAAGCCGTAGCCGATGCCCAAGGTGATAAAGAAACATCAAAGCCCTCGTCAGCACAACAGGAGCCCCAGAAGACAACGGCTGTTTCCGCTTCTCCCGCCGCTAATTCTTATAGTTCTGATAATCAAGTTGCGAAAAACTTCGATCCGGATGCTTTGAGGATCATGCTTGAAGGATCTCAAAAACAGATCGATAAACGCATGCTCGATATAAATCAGAAACTTATGGATTCAATCGAGCGTATGCAAAAGGCTAACGAGGCGGTGATCAAGTCGACAGATTCGGCCGTTGCGTCTTTGGCAAAACAATATGACGGTATGTTGGCCGAATTGCAGCAAAACGTAATGGAGTTAAAAGGTGGGCTGGCGGCAATGGAGCGCGATACTGCCAATATGCGCGAAATGATCCTGGCTAATGATGAGAAATTGGAGGCTTTGCAGGTAAGTTTGGCAGACGGAAAGTTAGGCGGCCTTCCGGAAAAAAGCGATTATCAGAAATCTTATATTTATCTTATTGCCGGCATAGGATTTCTGACCTTATTGTTGTTGTCCTTGTTTGTATTCGTAAAACTTAAGAGTCGTGCCCGCAAACGCTCTTTGCAGCAGGATTTGAGCGAACTGTCCGATGAAAGTACAACTACAGCTGACGACGAGCTTTTGTCAGACACCGTTGCCAAAGAAGGCAGCGGCACCCAAGATGAAAAGGTGCAAAACAGCGATGCCCAGCAGGCTTGGAATAAGGCGGCAGCTGAAGTCGCCCGTGATGAGGACGGTGAGGTAAATAGCGAAGATCAGGCCGATAAAGAAGCCA